>JBOGIC010000633.1:0-3689 GCA_050744985.1 Acidimicrobiales bacterium | reverse complement strand
CTCGTCGCCGCCGTCGCCCTGTCGATCATCGAGGTCGTGGCGCGGGGCGCGCGCCCGAACGACGCCGTCCTCGGGTTCGTCCCGAGGCTCGATCGGTACGGCGACGTGCGCTTCCACCGCAGCGCCCAGGTGGACGCGGGCGTGGTCGTTTACCGGCTCGACGACCGCTTGTTCTTCGCGAACGCCGAGTACGTCGTCGGGCGGATCAACGAGGCGATCGCCGGTGCGGCCACCGATACGCGATACCTCGTTTTCGACGCCGAGCGCGTGCCCGGCATCGACGTCACCGCCATCGAGATGCTCGACCGGCTGATCCGCGACCTGCGCGCACGCGGGATCGACTTCATCGTCGCCCGGGCCAGCCGCGACGTGGTCGCGGCCCTCGAACGTTCGGCCGTCCTGGACGCCGGCGACGAGGGACGGGTCTTCCCGACGGTCCACGCCGCGGTGGCGTCGTGCCGGGACCGGGCGACATCACCTGAATCGGGTGATGACCCGGTGGGGGCCTAGGCCCAGGATCTGTCCCAGCCGTTTCGTCGCGCACATGAGGAGGGGCCATGGCGTCCGAGCGCTCCCGCACCACCCTGCCGATCCCGACCGCCAAGCACCCGGGCCTCACGACCTACGACGCCAAGGACCCCGACACCTCGTTCCCGCCCATCGACCGGCTCCGGCCGCCGGCCGGCGCGCCGAACGTGCTGATCGTGCTCGTCGACGACGTCGGGTTCGGCGCATCGTCCGCCTTCGGGGGCCCGTGCAACACGCCCACCGCCGAGCGGCTGGCCACCGGCGGGCTCAAGCTCAACCGGTTCCACACGACCGCCCTGTGCTCGCCGACGCGCCAGGCCCTGCTCACGGGGCGCAACCACCACTCCGTCGGGATGGGCGGTGTCACCGACCTCGCCACCTCGGCGCCCGGGTACAGCTCGGTGCGACCCGACACGGCCGCCCCGCTGGCGCAGATCCTGAACCTCAACGGGTACTCGACGGCGCAGTTCGGCAAGTGCCACGAGGTGCCCGTCTGGGAGACCGGTCCGACGGGGCCGTTCCGCCAGTGGCCCACCGGGAGCGGCTTCGACTCCTTCTACGGCTTCGTCGCCGGCGAGACCAACCAGTGGTACCCGGCGCTCTACGACGGCACGACGCCGGTCGAGCCGCCGCGAACCCCGGAGGAGGGCTACCACCTCACCGAGGACCTCACCGACAAGGCCATCGACTGGATCCGCCAGCAGAAGTCGCTGACCCCCGACGCCCCGTTCTTCGTCTACTTCGCACCCGGCGCCACCCATGCCCCTCACCACGTGCCCAAGGAGTGGGCCGACCGCTACGCCGGCCGCTTCGACGAGGGGTGGGACCGGCTGCGCGAGGAGACCCTCGAACGCCAGAAGGCGCTCGGGGTCGTGCCGGCCGATGCCGAGCTGACCGAACGGCCGGCCGAGATTCCTGCGTGGGACGACATGCCCGAGGAGCTCAAGCCCGTGCTCCGCCGCCAGATGGAGGTCTACGCCGGCTTCCTGGAGCACACCGACCATCAGGTCGGGCGGCTCGTCGACGCGCTGGACGACCTCGGCGTGACCGACGACACGCTGATCTTCTACGTCATCGGCGACAACGGGGCGAGCGCCGAGGGCACCGTCCAGGGGACGTTCAACGAGGGCCTGGTCTTCAACGGCATGGCCGGGCTGGAGACGCCCGAGCTGCTCCTCTCCCGCCTCGACAGCCTGGGCGGGCCGGAGTCGAACAACCACTACGCCGTCGGTTGGGCCCACGCCATGTGCACGCCCTACCAGTGGACCAAGCAGGTGGCGTCGCACTGGGGCGGAACCCGCACCGGCACGGTCGTGCACTGGCCTGGCGGTATGGAGGCCCGGGGTGAGATCCGGAGCCAGTTCCACCACGTCATCGACCTCGCGCCGACGATCCTGGAGGCCGCCGGCCTGCCCGCGCCGGACTTCGTCAACGGCATCCAGCAGCAACCGCTCGAAGGCGTGAGCATGCTCGGCTCGCTCGCCGACGCCGATGCGCCGGAGGTGCACGAGACCCAGTACTTCGAGATGTTCTGCAACCGGGGCATCTACCACAGGGGATGGACCGCCGTGACCCGCCACAGCACGCCGTGGGTCATCGCCGCGCTCCCGCCCTTCGACGACGACGTGTGGGAGCTGTACGACACCACCACGGACTGGACCCAGGCGCGCGACCTCGCGGCCGAAATGCCCGAGAAGCTCGCCGAGCTGCAGCGCCTGTGGCTGATCGAGGCGGTCAAGCACAACGTGCTGCCGCTCGACGACCGGCGGGTCGAGCGCTTCAACCCCGACATGGCCGGGCGGCCCACCCTGGTCAAGGGGAACAGCCAGGTGCTCTACGGCAGCATGGGGCGGCTGGGCGAGAACGTGGTCATCAACGTCAAGAACAAGTCCCACTCCGTGACGGCCGAGGTCGTCGTCGCCGACGGCGCCGGTCCTGGCGCCGTGCGCGGCACGATCATCGCCCAGGGAGGCGCCTTCGCCGGATGGTCGCTGTACGTGGACAACGGGCGGCCGGCGTACTGCTACAACCTCCTCGGCCTGCAGACGACGGTGATCGAGGGCGACCGCGAGCTGGCGGCGGGAACGCACCAGGTGCGGGCCGAGTTCGCCTATGACGGCGGCGGGTTGGGCAAGGGGGCGACGGTCACGCTCTACCTCGACGGTGACCCGATCGGCGCCGGCCGGCTCGAAGCGACCGTGCCGCTGGTCTTCTCCGGGGACGAGACGACCGACGTCGGGCGGGAGACCGGCACGACGGTGAGCGGCGAGGGGTCGGCGGAGGAGACCCGCTTCACGGGCCGGGTCGTCTGGGTGCAGATCGACGTGGGCAAGGACGACTACGACCATCTGATCTCGCCCGAGGAGCGCCTGCGCGTGATCATGGCCCGCCAGTAGCGAGGCCCGGCGGAGACCTGCTGTGCCCGTCGAGCCCGATGTGACCCTGCGGCCTTCGTCGCGGTACCGGCCGGTCCTGCGGGCCCTGCGCCGCCGCCGCCGCCGGCAGCGGGCGTTCATCGAGCTGTTCTACGTGCTCGGCGGCCTGGCCCTGGGCTTGACGCTCCCGCGCCTCACCTGGGCCAAGGCGGTGCCCAGCGCCGACGTGGTACTCATGTTGTTCTCCCTGGCGGCGGCGATCGTCACGTTCGCGAGCGTCGTGTTCTCGGTGCTGTTCCTCGTCGTGCAGTTCGGGAGCACGACGCTGAGCCCGCGCCTCACGCTGTTCCGCGACAACCCCATCATCACCCACGCCTTCGGGCTGTCAATCGGGATCTTCGTGTACGCGTGCGCGGCCGCGATCGTGCTGATCGGGCGGCCGGAGACGACCGTCTTCGTGCCGATCTTCGCGGCCGCCGCGCTCTTCGCCGTCCTGGCGACGTCGCGCAAGCTGCAGTCGAGCGCCTTCCGGTCCATCCAGTTCGCCCCGACGATCCGGGACCTCGCCGACCGCACGACGACGGTCCTCGAGGCGCTGTACCCCGAGCCCTTCGTAGGCACGCGCCCCGCCCCCCCGCTACCGGACGTGAGCGCCTCGGTGCGTTGGGATCAACCCGGCGGCGTGTTGCGCCAGGTCGACCAGCCGGGGCTGGTCGACGCGGCCGAGCGGTTGGGATGCGTGATCGAGCTGTCGGTGCCCGTCGGCGGCGTGGTCCGACCCCGCGG
>JBOGIC010000632.1:0-3355 GCA_050744985.1 Acidimicrobiales bacterium | reverse complement strand
CCGCAAGGCGTTCCCCTTCGGGGACCCCCGGGACGCGCGCCCCGCGCGCCCCGCGCGCCGTTCCCTTCGGGGTCCAACCGGACCGTTGGCGTGGACCTTCAGAGCGCCGTTCTGTGTTCGTCACGTGGGGCCTCGCGGCCATGGTTGCGCCTCGTCCCGCCAGGAGGGACGGACCTCACTCGTGCGAATCTCACCGGCTGAGGTCATCCAGGAGGCCGACGATCCGCTCGACCGAGCGGTCGGCATCGAAATGCTTCTCGGCGAGGGCGCGGCACGTCAGAGCGTCCATCTGCGAGGCGGCGGCGAGGTCCGCCGAGAGGCCGGAGCACTCCACGGGAAGCGACCAGCCGGTGAGGTTGTAGCGAAGAAGGCCCTCAATGTTCTCGCCGTCTACCAGACCGCCATAGCCAAACCCGGCACAGATCGCGGGAATGCCGCACGCGAGTGCCTCCATCACGCCGCGTCCAGACGAAATAACGACGTCGTAGGACCGGATGAAGTTGTGGATGGACTGACAGGGGACAAAATTCAGAAGCGTGATGAACTCGCCAAAGGTATCGCTTACCTCCCAAAAAAGTGAGCCATCTCCGAGCACGCTCATACTCGCGCCGGTGCCGACAACGCAGTCTATGATTTCCATCAGGAGGGCTCTCTTTTCAGAGGCCAGGCGTGTATACAACAGCACGCGCACCCTCTGCGATGCGTAGGATCGGTGCTCCGGTACAAATCGGCGGAGATCCACACCCTGGGGGATCAGCACGAGTCGGTCAGGGTCAATTCGGTTCGCCTGCAGCGCTACGGCGTTCGGAGTCATGCAGATGAAGCGGTCCGTGCGATCAAGCACATCGTCGGAGAACGTCGTGCCGGCGTCGTGAACGATGCTCACCGTCGGTACGCCCGCAGGAACTCGCGCCAGGATCTCATCACTGACCGTGTCCAAGATGAGCGCTGACGTGTCCGGTTGCGGAAGTCCTCCATCGTCAAGGCTCCGAACGTTCGTCACCCGTCGTAGCGAGGCGGAGATGGGAAAGTCATCGACCCCCTCGATGCCGAAGTGCAGTTCGACGCCTATGTGCCGCGCGCAGCGGGCGAAGTCGACGATGTAGCTGTGTTGACCGAACGTCATGAAACGCGAGCGGAGTGGATGCTTTCCGTGGTAGAGGTTGTTCCCTCGCGCCGAGATGTAGTAGCCGATGGTCATGGGAACCGCGGAGGACACGGCGCAGACATAGCCATGCGACTACTTGCCTTGATGATGGTTCGAAACGCCGAAGCGACGCTCGGTCGGGTACTCGACGGAATTGCCGAGTTCTGTGACGGGATCGTTGTGGTTGAGGATCGGAGCGACGATAACACCCAGCAGGTTGTTCGTGAGCACCCGCTGGTGTGTCAGGCCACGTTCATCAGCGGCTCCAATCTCCCGTCGCGTGACTGGGTCATTGACGAGGGCATCCTGCTGAACCGTCTCTATCGCATGGCTGAACGCGAGACAGCAGATTGGATCGTCAGGTTCGACGTCGATGAGACCGTGGCGCACGGCACAACCCTCCGCGCGGTCCTCGAACGGCAGGGGAGCGACGTCAGCGCAGTCAGGTTCCCGAAAGTCTCAACCTGGAACGACCCCAAGTAACCTCTGATGGTTCCTTTGATGGGCCAGGCGCGGTCGATGCAGGGCGGAGCGTTCCGCGCCGGCATAGGTTTCGCGGCGCGGCAGCCGCATCACAATCTGCGCATCCCGCACGGCGTCGAGCATGTCGGCAGGATTGCCGACAACACTGAGACGGTGTTTCTCCATAGTGGCTGGGACACACTCGACCGTCGCGTCGCGAAGGCTAGGTTCTACCAAGCCCAGGATCCGGGATACGCATGGAACTACGGCGTCCCGTACGACCGCGGCCTGCTTTTCGGGTACGCGCTCTCCGAGACAGACGACCTCATTGCCGATTACAAGGAACGATATCGACTGCACCACGCTCCTTGATTTGGAAGGATCGAACACGACCCGACTCGTGAAAGGGCAGGCGCTATGCCAGCTCGGGTCGGCGCGCCCTCGCTCCGGTAGGGCAGGCGGAGCCGGCGAGCCGAACGGCATGCGGCCTGTCGTCGGACGGACGTTTCCGTCAAGCACGGTGCGCAAGGGGATCGGCTTACGGGATTGAACGTCGGGGCCGGACTCCCCCGCCGTTCACCGACGACAGTCGTCGAGCTGTGCCGCAAGCGGGTTCCCCTTGCGGGCACCGCCGGTCGCCGTTCCCCGGGTTCTCGCGGTGATCGCAACACCGACCTGATCGGAGTAGTTGCGATGACGCGGTTCAATGACGCCATGGTGCCCGAGGTAGTGCAGCCGTTCTGGGAGGCGATGCAGCGCGGCGAGTTCATCACCGACGCGGCGGAGGAGGTGGGGACCCACCGGAAAAGGGGGCGCCTATGGCTCCGGGATGCGGGCGGGGTGCGGCCGCGCCGGGGCCGGAACCTGAAGGGGCGCTGCCTGTCCTTCGCGGAGCGGGAGGAGATCGCCTTGGGCCGCGCCGCGGGCGAGTCACTGCGGTCGATGGCGGCCCGGATGGGGCGGTCGCCGTCGACGCTCAGCCGGGAGCTGCGCCGCAACGCCGACGACCAAGGCCGTTACCGGGCGACGGCGGCGCACGCTCTGGCATGGGATCGGGCGGCCCGCCCGAAGCCGGCGAAGCTGGCCACCAACACCGCATTGCGGGCCGTGGTGGAGAATGACCTGGCATTGCGGTACTCGCCCGAGCAGTTCGCCGGTCGGCTCCGGGTGGAGTTCCCCGACCGCCCGGAGATGTGGGTGTCGACCGAGACCATCTACCAGTCGCTGTACGTGCAGTCCAGGGGGGCGCTGCGCCGGGAGCTGGCCGCCTGCTTGCGCACGGGCAGGGCGATGCGCCGCCCGAGCCGCACCGCCGGCCAGCGCAAGAACCGCATCCCCGACATGATCAACATCTCCGAGCGCCCTGCTGAGGCCGCTGACCGGGCGGTTCCTGGTCACTGGGAGGGCGACTTGATCATCGGCCGGCGCAACCTGTCAGCCATCGGCACCCTGGTGGAGCGCACCACCGGCTACACGATGTTGGTGCACTTGCCTGATGGCTATCGCCCCGAGCAGGTCAAAGACGCGCTGGCCGCCAAGATCAAGACCCTGCCCGCGGCGCTGCGGCGAAGCCTCACGTGGGACCAGGGACCCGAGATGCGCGACTGGAAGGCGGTGCGCGTCGACGCCGGCATCGAGATCTATTTCTGCGACCCGCACAAGCCGTGGCAGCGGGGGCTCAACGAGAACACCAACGGCCTCCTGCGCCAGTACTTCCCCAAGGGCACCGACCTCGACGTTCACGAC
>JBOGIC010000631.1:0-4763 GCA_050744985.1 Acidimicrobiales bacterium | reverse complement strand
GCCGTCGTCGAGCAGCGTGAAGACGTCGGCCGCGATCTCTTCGCAGATGCCGTCGCCGGTGCAGAGATCCTGGTCGATCCAGACCTTCATGGCCATGGTGCTCGCCTCGCCTTGCTGGGTGGTGGGCTAGGTGGTCAGGTATCAATTTACCCGGATTCGGCCGGGAAAACCAGTTTTCGCCGGGACCAGCACGTTCGGGCCCGGGCGGCGGCCCCCGGGGGGGAAACCTGCCCGGTTTCGCGAGAACACCGGTGTATGGTGACCCAAGAGGTGATGTCGAGGTGAGTCCGGGGGCCAACTCCGAGTACGAACGCCGGCTCGGCGCCTACGAGCAACAGGTCGGCGTGCTGCTCGAGCAGGTCAAGTCGCTGGAGGAAGAGGTTGTCACGCTCCGGCGCAAGCTGCAGGACGCCCCCAAGCGCGTGCGCACCCTCGAAGAGCGCCTCCTGGAAACGAAAGGCCAGCTGGCGCAGGCCGTCGCCCAGAACGAAAAGCTCACCTACACCCTGCGCGAGGCCCGCGACCACATCGCCGAGTTGCGCCAGGAGGTCGAGAAGCTCACCCAGCCGCCCTCGGCCTATGGCACCCTGCTGGGCCGCAACGACGATGGCACCGTCGACGTGTTCTCGGGCGGGCGCAAGATGCGCGTCGCCCTGCACCCGGCCATCGAGGACGAGGAACTGGCCCGCGGCCAGGAGGTCGTCCTGAACGAGTCGCTCAACGTCGTGCTGGCCCGCAGCAACGAACGCTCGGGGGAGGTCATCACCCTGAAGGAGCTGCTCGACGACGGCCTGCGGGCCATGGTCGTGGGCCGGGCCGACGAGGAGCGCGTCGTCGAGCTGGCCGAGCACCTCATCGGCGAGAAGCTGCGGGCGGGCGACACCATGCTCATGGACCCGCGCACGGGGTTGCTGCTCGAGCGCCTGCCCCGGCCCGAGGTCGAGGAGCTCGTCCTCGAAGAGGTGCCCGACGTGTCCTACGAGGACGTGGGGGGCCTCGACGACCAGATCGAGCAGATCACCGACGCCGTCGAGCTGCCGTTCCTGCACCAGGACCTGTTCGCCGAGCACAAGCTGCCCGCCCCTAAGGGGATCCTGCTCTACGGCCCGCCGGGCTGCGGCAAGACGCTCATCGCCAAGGCGGTCGCGAACTCGCTGGCCAAGAAGGTGAGCGAGGTCACCGGCGACAAGGCGGCCCGCAGCTACTTCCTCAACATCAAGGGCCCGGAGCTGCTCAACAAGTACGTGGGCGAGACCGAGCGCCAGATCCGCCTCGTCTTCCAGCGGGCCCGGGAGAAGTCCGAGGAGGGTGTGCCCGTCATCGTCTTCTTCGACGAGATGGACTCGCTGTTCCGCACGCGCGGCACCGGGATCTCCTCCGACATGGAGGCGACGATCGTCCCCCAGCTGCTGGCCGAGATCGACGGCGTGGAGACGCTCAAGAACGTCATCGTGATCGGCGCCTCCAACCGGGAGGACCTCATCGACCCCGCCATCCTCCGGCCCGGCCGGCTGGACGTGAAGATCAAGATCGAGCGGCCCAACGAGACCGCCGCTCGCCAGATCTTCTGCCGGTACCTGATCCCCGAGCTGCCCCTCGACGAGGGCGAGGTGGCATCCCTGGGCGGCGGTGACCGCCGGAAGGCGGTCGACGTGATGATCGACCGCACCGTGGCCGAGATGTACGACGTCGGTCCCGACAACCGCTTCCTCGAGGTCACATACCAGAACGGCGACAAGGAGATCCTGTACTACAAGGACTTCTCCTCGGGCGCCATGGTCGAGAACATCGTGCGACGAGCCAAGAAGCTGGCGATCAAGCGCACGATCGCCGGCCAAGGTCGGGGCATCCGCACCTCCGACCTCCTCGAGTCGATCAAGCAGGAGTACAAGGAGCACGAAGACCTGCCCAACACCACCAACCCCGACGACTGGGCGAAGATCTCGGGCAAGAAGGGCGAGCGCATCGTGTACGTCCGCACGCTCATGTCCGAGGGCAAGGAGGCCACGGGCGGCCGGGCCATCGAGCGGGTCGGTACTGGCCAGTACCTGTAGGGCGCCTGTAACCGGCACCCGCGTTCGGCGGCGGAGGGGGTAGGGTCGGCCTGCTATGGCTATCCGCAAGGTGTGCGGCATCGAGACCGAGTACGGCATCGTGCTGCGCGGGGCCGGGGAGTCCAACCCCATCGCGGCCTCGTCCCTGCTGATCAACTCCTACGTCTCGCGCCTGGCGCGCAAGGTGGGGTGGGACTTCGAGGACGAGAGCCCGGGCCGCGACGCCCGCGGGTTCGCCCGGGAGGGGTCCCTCGCCCCTGAGGTCGAGACGCACCTGGTCAACGCCGTGTTGACCAACGGCGCCCGCTACTACGTCGACCACGCCCACCCCGAGTACTCGACGCCCGAGTGCGTCGACGCCCTCGAGCTGGTGCGCTACGACAAGGCGGGCGAGGCGATCCTCGCCAACTCGATCGACGCCGCCGCCGAGGTGCTGCCACCGGGCCAGGAGATCGTCGTCTACAAGAACAACTCCGACCGCAAGGGCAACTCCTACGGCTGCCACGAGAACTACCTCATGGACCGGGCCATCCCCTTCGCCCGTATCGCCCAGGGCATCATGCCGCACTTCATCACGCGCCAGATCTACACGGGCGCCGGGAAGGTGGGCAGCGAGGCGCCGGGGTCGGCGGCCGGCGACATCCGGTTCCAGCTGACCCAGCGGGCCGAGTTCTTCGAGGAGGAGGTCGGGCTCGAGACGACGCTCAAGCGCCCGATCGTCAACACCCGCGACGAACCCCACGCCGACGCCCAGAAGTACCGCCGCCTGCACGTGATCGTCGGCGACGCCAACCTGGCCGAGGTCTCCACCTACCTGAAGGTGGGCGTCACCGCCATCATCCTGGCCATGATCGAGGACGACGACCTGGGTGACGGCGATCTCACGCTGGCCCATCCCGTCCAGGCCCACCGGCAGGTGTCCTACGACCTGTCGCTGTCCCGGCCGTTGGAACTGGCCGACGGGCGCCGCATGACCGCCCTCGAGATGCAGTGGGAGCAGTACGACCGGGCCCGCAAGTGGGCCGAGAGTCGCGGCCTCGACGCCGTCGGCGAGGACGCCGGGCGGGAGGTCCTCCGCCGTTGGGAAGACGTGCTGGCCGCCCTCGAGACCGACTTCATGTCCCTGTCCGGCCAGCTCGACTGGGTGGCCAAGTACCAACTGGTCGACGCCTACCGCCAGCGCAACGACCTCTCCTGGGGCGACGCCAAGCTCGCCGCCCTCGACCTGCAGTACCACGACATCCGTCCGGCCCGGTCCCTGTACCGGCGTCTCGACATCGAACGCCTCACCGACGACGATGCGGTCGCCGAGGCCATGACCGAGCCTCCGACCACCACCCGGGCCTACTTCCGCGGCAAGTGCCTGCAGCGGTGGGCCTCGTCCATCTCCGCCGCCAACTGGGACTCCCTCGTGTTCGACCTCGGCCACGACCCGCTCCGCCGGGTGCCGATGATGGAGCCCCTCAAAGGAACGGCGGTTCACGTCGATACGCTGTTGGCAGCCTGCGCGACCCCGACGCAGCTGCTCGAAGCGTTGGGTTCCTAGGAGGATCTGCGATGGCAGAACGAGAACAGAAGCGCCGCCAGGCGCCCACCCGTTCCGACGAGGTGGTCGAAGAAGTCCCCGCGCCGACCAAGCAAGGCGAAAAGCTGAAGGCCGAATTAGACGATTTGCTTGACGAAATTGACGAGGTCCTCGAGGACAATGCCGAGGAGTTCGTTCGGTCATATGTCCAGAAAGGCGGGGAGTAGGCGTTACGTACAAGTCTAAATAGCCTTGACAGACGAACGCGCGTTCGTTAGAATCTCGGGTATGAAGCGATGCTCGAAATGCGGCGAGTTACGGCCGCTCACCGACTTCTACAAGGCCAAGGGCACGCGTGACGGCCTCCGAGGCGACTGCCGGCAGTGCTTCCAGGCTAGGGCGAAGGCCCGCTACCCACTCGTTCGCGACCAGGCCATCGAGCGCTCTCGCAAGTGGCGCGAAGACAACCTTGACCGGTTCCGGGAGAACCAGCGTCGTATGCGAGCGAAGCCCGAATTCAAGGAGCGTGCTCGGGCCGGACACTTGCAACGCAAGTACGGGATGACCCTTGAGGAGTACGACACGCTCTTTTCGTCCCAGGGCGGCGGCTGTGCCATTTGTGGGCGGTTACCGAGCCCGGGAACCTCCCTTCACATTGACCACGACCATTCCACCGGTCGGGTCCGCGGATTGTTGTGTTTCCGGTGCAACAATTCGCTCGGAGATCTTGACGACGATCCCGACCTCTTTGAGGCGGCGGCGAGGTACCTCCAGCCGACAGTGCCGCGCCACCCCGCTCTCGAGGCGCGGATCGCGGAGTTGATCGCACGGCGGGCCGGCTAGGGGCGGTCGTCGCCGGGCTCGTCCTGGCGGCGACGGCGGTCGGCTGCGGGGGCAACCGGGCGGCCACGACGATGCCGTCCGGGGAGGCCATGCCGGTGGGGGACCTGGCGGGGTGGCGGCAGGTGTTCGCCGACGACTTCGGCACCGACGTGGCGGTGGGCGGGTTCCCGGCGGCGGTGGCGTCGAAGTGGTCCGCGTACGCCGACGGATGGAAGGACACGAGCAAGCACGGCACGTACCAGCCGTCGCGGGTGGTGAGCATCGTCGGGGGCGTGATGAACCTCCACCTGCACACCGAGGGCGGGGTGCGGATGGTGGCGGCGCCGGTGCCGAAGCTGCCC
>JBOGIC010000630.1:0-2061 GCA_050744985.1 Acidimicrobiales bacterium | reverse complement strand
GTTCGGGGCTCCGGTCGAGGTCGCCGAGGTGGGCCGGAGCTACGCGCTGTGAGGCCGGGTGGTCGCGAGCCCGACGAGCTGCGCCCGATGTCGTTCCTGCGCGACTTCACCGACTTCGCGCTCGGGTCCGTGCTGGTGTCGATGGGCAAGACGCGGGTGCTGTGCACGGCGTCGGTCGACGAGCGGGTGCCGCCGTGGCTGCGCGGTCAGGGGCGTGGGTGGGTTACGGCCGAGTACTCGATGCTGCCGGGGTCGACGACCGAGCGCTCCGACCGTGAGGTGTCGCGGGGCAAGCCGTCGGGGCGAACGCAGGAGATCCAACGCCTGATCGGCCGTTCGCTGCGGGCCGTCACCGACCTGGGCGCGCTGGGCGAGCGGCAGATCGTCCTGGACTGCGACGTGCTGCAGGCCGACGGCGGCACGCGCACCGCCTCGGTGTGCGGTGCCTACGTCGCCCTGCACGACGCGTGCACGCGGCTGATGCAGGCGGGCCGGCTCCCGGCCATGCCGCTGACCGCCGCGTGCGCCGCGGTCTCGGTGGGGATCGTCGACGCCATCTCGTTGCTCGACATCGAGTACGTGGAGGACGTGAAGGCCGACGTCGACATGAACGTGATCATGACGTCGGAGGCCCGGTTCGTGGAAGTGCAGGGAACGGCGGAGCGGATGGCGTTCACGCGGTCGGAGCTCGACGACCTGCTCGGGTTGGCCGAGCACGGCATCGCCCAGATCCTCGACCTCCAGACCGAGACGCTCGCCACACCACCGCCCGTTCGCAAGTGAGGCTCGTGCTGGCGACCGCGAACCCTGACAAGGCTCGGGAGATCGCCGGGCTGCTGCCGTGGGAGGTCGTGCCCCGACCCGCCCATGTCGGCGACGTCGACGAGACCGCCGACACGCTCGAGGGCAACGCCCGCCTGAAGGCGCGGGCCATCGCGGCTGCGACCGGGGAGCCGGCGGTCGCCGACGACACCGGCCTCGAGGTCGATGCCCTCGGCGGACGGCCCGGCGTGTGGTCGGCCCGCTACGCCGGCGAGGACGCCACCTACACCGACAACGTGGCCAAGCTGCTCGAGGAGCTGGCCGGCGTCGACGACCGCCGCGCGCGGTTCCGCACCGTGGCGCTGCTCGCGTTCCCGGACGGACGGGAAGTGGTGGCCGAAGGCGCCGTGAACGGGGTCATCGCCGAGGCCCCGCGGGGCGACGCCGGTTTCGGGTACGACCCCGTCTTCATCCCCGACGGGTCCGGCGGCCGCACCTACGCCGAGATGTCGTTGGACGACAAGCAGGCGATCTCCCATCGCGGGAGAGCGTTCCGCGCCCTGGCCGATTCGTTCTCGTAAGCCTCAGCCACCGATTCGGTGGCTGAGGCTTACAAGAACGAGGTGTCAGGAGCCGTAGCCCTCCGGCAGCCAGGTGTCGAAGTAGTAGACCTGCCAGTGGTAGTAGGCGAGGTAGGCGCGTTCGTCGGACTTCATCTGGTCGGCGTAGGCGGTGATGGCGCGGACGTAGCGCTGGCTCGGGTTGTAGCGGAACAGGGCGTTGTTCATGTCGCCCGGCGCGCCGTTGGCCTTCAACAGACGGGCCGCCGCCAGGATGGCGTCGTGGTAGGAGTTGATGTCGCCGCCACCGCCGTAGGCGTCCCACGTGGACGGGAGGAACTGCATCGGCCCCTGGGCGCCCGCCGACGAGTCACCGCGGATGCGGCCCATGCGCGACTCGACCAAGTGGATGGCGGCCAGGTACTGCCACCCCACCCCCGTCGCCGACTCCGCGGCGCGGTACTCGGCGCGGAGCGCGGCGGGCGGCGGCGGCGCCACGATCTTCCAGTTCGGCAGGTCGCGCGGCTCGCTCGACGCCAGCCGGCTCAACTCCGTGCCGGCCAGGAGGTTGGCTTCGACGATCGGCTTCACGGTCGCCGGCAACCGGCCCATCACCTCCCCCTGCCACTCAGGGTGCCGGATCAAAGCACGCGTCGCCACCTGCTCGGTGTGTGCCAGACGGGCCAGGTCCGACGGCGGCGTCGAGGGGTTGCGCAGCGCCGTCTCCACCGCCGCGAGC
>JBOGIC010000629.1:0-1942 GCA_050744985.1 Acidimicrobiales bacterium | reverse complement strand
GCCTCACGGAACGCCGCCCGCAGCCGGGCGCGCGGGTCATCCGATGCGGCCGGTTCGACGGGTGCGGCCGGTTGGACGGGGGCGGCCGCCGTCTTGCGGGTGCGACGGACGGGTGCGACCTGCGGCTCCTCGGTGGCCTTCGGCGCCCGGCTCTTCACGGCGCGGGGCTGGGTCGGCGCCCCAGCTGCGGGTGGCACCCGCTTCCGCGGCGGCGGAGTCGCGGGAGTCGGCGCCGCGCGCGTCGGCGTCACCTTCTTCGTCGTCGCCTTCTTCGTCGTCGCCTTCTTGGTGGCCGCCTGCTTGGTAGTCGCCTTCTTGGCGCGGCTCGTCCCACCGGCCGTGCCGGCCGGTTCGCCCGCAGGCGATCGAGGCGCCCGCCGGCGCGGCTCTTCGGTCTCCGCCATGGCGCTCAGCTTGGCTTCCACGACCGACCAGGGCAAGCCGGAGCCATAGGCTTGGGCTACGAACACGCCACCTCCCGTCATCGCCGGCACCCGGATCGAGCTGGTCCGGGGGCGCTACGAGACGGCCGCGGCGCGCGCCGCCACCGGTCGCCGGCGCCTCGGGCGACCCCTGACCCTCGCCGAGAAGGTTCTGTTCAACCACCTCGAAGACGCCGAGGGGCAGGCGCTCGAGCGCGGCCGGTCGTACGCCGAGTTCCGTGTCGACCGCGCCGCGATGCAGGACGCGACCGCCCAGATGGCGCTCCTGCAGTTCATGAGCGCCGGTCTTCCGCGCGTGCAGGTGCCGACGACGGTGCACTGCGACCACCTCATCCAGGCGCGCGTCGGTGCCCGAACCGACCTGGCCACGGCGAAGGAAGCCAACGAGGAGGTGTACGAGTTCCTGCGCACGGCCTCCGAGCGCTACGGCATCGGCTTCTGGAAGCCGGGCTCGGGCATCATCCACCAGGTCGTCCTCGAGCACTACGCCTTCCCGGGCGGGATGATGGTTGGCACCGACAGCCACACGCCCAACGCCGGCGGGCTGGGTATGGTGGCCGTGGGCGTCGGCGGCGCCGACGCCGTCGACGTCATGACCGGCGGCACGTTCGGGCTGCGGTGGCCGAAGCTCATCGGCGTGCACCTCACCGGCCGGCTGTCGGGGTGGTCGTCGCCCAAGGACATCATCCTCAAGGTGGCCCAGCTCTTGACGGTCAAGGGCGGCACGGGCGCCATCGTCGAGTACTTCGGGCCGGGCACCGCCACGATCAGCGCGACCGGCAAGGCGACGATCTGCAACATGGGTGCCGAGGTCGGGGCGACCACGTCACTGTTCCCCTACGACGCGCGGGCCGCCGCCTACCTGCACGCCACCGGCCGCGGCGACTTCGTCGCGGCCGCGGACGCGATTGCCGAGCTGCTCGTCCCCGATCCCGAGGTCGAGGACGACCCCGAACGGTTCTTCGACCGCCTGCTCGATATCGACCTCTCGTCACTCGAGCCCCACGTCGTCGGCCCCCATACGCCCGACCTGGCGCGTCCGGTGTCCGCCGTGGCCGACGAGGCGAGGGCCCACGGGTGGCCCCTCGAGCTGTCCCAGGCGTGCGTGGGCTCGTGCACGAACTCGTCCTACGAGGACATCAGCCGGGCCGCCAGCGTGGCCCGCCAGGCCGTCGCCCAGGGCCTGCGGGCGCGCACCCCACTGCTGGTGACGCCGGGGTCCGAAGAGGTGCGGGCCACCATCGAGCGCGACGGGCTCCTCGCCGACCTCGAGGCCATCGGCGCCACCGTGCTGGCCAACGCGTGCGGGCCGTGCATCGGCCAGTGGGCGCGCAGCGACATCGCCGAGGGCGAGGTCAACTCGATCATCACGTCGTTCAACCGCAACTTCCCGAAGCGCAACGACGGCAACGCCCACACCCTCGCGTTCATCGCCTCACCCGAGACCACCGTCGCCTACGCCCTCACCGGCTCCCTGGCGGTCAACCCGTTGACCGACG
>JBOGIC010000628.1:0-2500 GCA_050744985.1 Acidimicrobiales bacterium | reverse complement strand
ACATCAACGCCGTCCCCCACGTGCCTCAGGTGCCCCATGCAGTAGCGGATACTCATCAGGCACGAGTGCGTCAGGCTGCGGACTCCACGTCCCACATAGGCCTGGACCCAGTACAGATAACGACGGTGTGGCGGAACTGGTGGGCTTGGACACGCACGGCCTGGCCCGCCTCGTCCCGCACGCCGATCGCCTTCTGCCAGCGGCCCAGCTGGCCGGAAAGGGTGCCGTGGGCGTAGGGCTTGGAGCCGTCGGCGTTGTCCTCGATGCCCGGGAACAGCCATGGCGAGCCACCCGGCCAGCGCGTGAGCACGTGCGCCTGCTGGGCTCGGATGGTCGCTGCCGCCTTGGCGCTGAGCGGGATGAGCTGCTCGGTGCGGACCTTGGCGTTTGCGAAGCGCAGGCAGGGCCATCCCACGCTGTCTTCGATGATCGGGCTGAACGCGAGGCCGCACGCGTCGCCTCCCCGCAGGCCGGTCTCCATCAGCAGCACGACGAGGTGGCGCACGGTGGGGTTGCGCAACCGCGCCAGGTTGGCCTCGGACTCGAGCTGATTCATCACGAACTCCGGGATGAACTTCGGCAGCTGGTCCGGCGGGCGGCTCACCTCCTCTTCGTAGATCACGGCGTTGGCCGCCAGGCCGGGGAGGGCGCCGTGGCGGTGGCCCCAGTCGAGGAGCACCTTCACGAACGTGAGCGTGTGGTGGCGCGTGCTCGTCGACCACTGTCGCTGGGCGGCGATCCAAACCAGGAAGTCCTCAAGGACCTCCCGGGTGATGTCGCCAAAGCCGCGTATCTCGGGGCGCTCGGACAAGAACAGCGACAAGCGCCTCAGCGACTGGGCGCCGGAGTCGATCGTCGTGAAGGAGTAGCCGGAGGCAAGGCGGAACCGGGACCACCGCTTGATCGCCTCCCGCAGCCACGGCTGGGCGATGACGCCGAAACGGGCGACGCTGCGCCCTCGTCGAGCCGGCACACCGAGCCGCGCCGCGTCCCAGGTGTCCTTGCCGTACTCGGCTTCGACTTCACCAGCGCCGGCGAGCACCTCGGGCCGCGCCCGAAGGTGACGGGCGGCGCCCGCGGAGGTCACGGCCCCGGCTCCGGGCGCTCCCACACCCCGGCGCGCTCGAGAGCGTCGCGAACGTTCGTCGACCTCGAGGTGCACGTAGGTCTGGCTCGTTGTGGTCGAGGACTGGTGGGTGAGCAGCCGAGCCACCACCTCGATCGCCACCCCCGAGCGGACCAGCTCGGTGGCGTGGGTGTGGCGCAGCATGTGGAGCGTGAACTCGACGCCGGTGCGGGCCCGGATGCGACCGACGAGCTCGTGCACGGCGGAGTAGGTCATCGGCGCGCCGATGCGGCCCGACCACAGGTTGACGAACACGTAGTCGGAGTCGACCTCGCCGTACTCGCCGTGCATGTAGTCCGAGTAGGTCCGCACCAGCCCGGCGGTGACGGGGATCACCGCCGGCAGGCGCAACTTGGCCCGGGCGCCGTTGGCGTTGTCGTCCCGGGGAACAAGGTGGACCTCCTTGGCCCGGCTCACGAAGGCGGCGTGGCGCAGGCCGAGGGCTTGGCCGACGCGCATGCCGGTCTCGGCCAGCAACGCCAGCAGGAAGCGGTCACGGGCGCGCCCGGGGGCGGCGAGCACGACGACGACCTCCTCGGGGCGCAGCGTCCGTGGCGCCCGGCGCGGGACGGCGAGCTTCACGGGCCGCGTCAGGACGGGCCGGCCCTTGGTGACGTGATGGAGCAGCGGCTTGTAGGAACCGCGGCCCACCCGGCGCCACGTCACGAGCCGGGAAGCGACGTCGACACCCGAGCGAGCATGGTGCTCGTAGAGGCCGAACACTGCGGCCAGGTGACGGTTCACCGTGGCCGCCGAGCGCACGGCGTCGCCGGCGTCGAGCACGACGACGTTGTCGGCCGGGGCCCGCAGCCACGACACGAACCGGGCGACGTCGTCGACGTCGACGTCGGCCCAGCTGCGGTCCGTGCGATCGAGGAAGTCGAACCACAGCTTGAGGCTTGTGGCGTAGGCCCGCTGGGTGTTCGGCGACCGCTCCAGTGCCGCCAGGTAGGCGAGGTAGGACTCGACGGGTTCGAGCGGCGCGCCGTCGTCGCCGAGCACCGTCCATGACACCGCCCCGGTCACCGGCATCACGACCCGCTGCAGGATCACCGTGAACGCCCTGAAGCGAACATGTGTTCGAGAATGCGCCGACGCGTCTGCTACGTCAAGTGCTTCGAGGACAGCACCTCAGAGAACGCGTCCTCAACGAGGCGTCAAGTGCTCGTGGGCTACATCGATGACAGCCACAACCGGCCTGGAGATAAGTGCCGGTAGGGGCGCCCTTGCGGTTATCGCATCTCGGCCACGGCCAGTTCCAGCGGTAATTGCACGCCTGTAATTAAGGTAGATCATTGGGCTGGATCTGTCAAGAGGAAGGTCTATGGAGACTCGTCAGGCCGCTTCGGTTGGAGGGACATCGGCCCCCGGTGC
>JBOGIC010000627.1:0-4157 GCA_050744985.1 Acidimicrobiales bacterium | reverse complement strand
GTCCCCGACGCTCGACTGGCGGCCGCTCACCGTCGCGCCCGCACCCGCGGCGTCACGGGCGACGCCGGAGCCGGCGCCGCAGGACGACCGGCGGCTCCTGGTCGGTCGCGAGCAGGAGCTCGAGCAGCTGCTGTCGGCCCTCGATGCCTCAGCTCGCGGCAGCGGGCGCCTGGCGCTGCTCGCCGGGGAGCCCGGCATCGGCAAGACGCGACTGGCCGAGGAATTGGCCGACGTCGCGGCGCGCCGGGACATCCAGGTGGCGTGGGGCCACTGCCACGACGCCGAGGCCGCTCCCGCCTACTGGCCCTGGGCCGAGATCGTCCGCGTCCTCGCCGACGGGCGGGACCCCTCGGCGGTCCGGGCCGCGCTCGGTGCGGGCGCCGCCGAGGTGGTTCAGATCGTCCCCGAGCTCAAGGAGGTCGTCGGCGGCGACCTGGCGCCAGTCGACGCCCTCGAGCCGGAGGCGGCCCGCGCCCGGCTCTACGAGGCGGTGATCGGTTTCGTCCTGCGCCTCGCCGAGGACCAGGCGCTCGCCCTGGTCGTCGACGACCTCCACTGGGCCGACGCCCCCTCGTTGCAGCTCGTACGGCTGCTGGCGGCCCAGCTCACCTCCGCCGCCATCCTCCTCGTCTGCACCTACCGGGAGGCCGAGGCCGATACCACCGACCCCGTGCTGGCGGCCCTCGCCAGCCTGGCGCGGGTGCCGAACGTGGTCCGGGTGAGGCCTCGCGGCCTCGACGACCAGGACGTGGCGCGTCTGGTCTCCAGCGCGTCCGGCGTCGATCCGCCGCCCGGCGTCGCCGAGGCGATCTGCGACCGCACCGAGGGCAATCCCTTCTTCGTCTCCGAGCTCGTGCGGCTCCTGGGCTCCGAGCGCCAGCTCCGCGCCGAGGAGGTCGTGCGCCGGGAGATCCCCGCCGGCGTGCGGGATGTCATCCGTTTGCGCCTGGCGCGGCTGCCCGATGACGCCGTCGCCCTCCTCGGCGTGGCGGCGGTGATCGGGCGGGACTTCGATCTCGACGTCCTCGTGGCGGCGGCGGACCTCGACGACGAGCGCGCCCTCGAGCTCGTCGAGGCGGCGCTGCTCGCGGGCGTCGTCATCGAGGACGAGGCGGCCGTCGGCCACTACCGCTTCTCGCACGCCCTCGTCCGCGACACCGTCTACGACGGGATCTCGGGCGTGCGCCGGCCGCGCCTCCACCGCCGGGTCGCCGCCGCGCTGCAAGGCTTCGGCGCCGCCGACGACGCCCGCGTCTTCGAGATCGCCCGTCACCTGTACGCCGCCGCACCGGTGGGCGCCGCCGGGGAGGCGTTCGACTGGGCCGTGCGCGCCGCCGACCGGGCGATGGCGCGCCTCGCCTTCGAGGACGCCGAGGACGAGCTTCGCCGGGCCGTGAGCCTCGTCGGCCGGCTGCCGGCCGGACCGGACGCCATACGGCGGGAGCTGGCTGCGCAGGTCCAACTGGGTGCCGTGATGTTCATGACGAAGGGCTACTCGGAGCCGGCCGTCGGCGAGGCGTGGTCGCGCGCCCGCGAGCTGTGCCGGGAAGTACCCGACGCCCCCGAGCTGCTCCCCACGCTCTGGGGACTGTGGGCGTTCACGTGCGTACGGGCCGACTTCCCCCTGGCGCTCGAGCTGGCGGGCGAACTGCTTCAGCACGGCGAGCGGACGGGCAACACCCTGTTCTCGGTGATCGGGCACGAGACGACAGGCGTCACGCTGTGGCACCAAGGGCACCTGCGCGAGGCGAGGGAGCACCTGGGGGCAGGAGCCGCCCTCTGCGACACTCTCCCGCCCGAGCTGTTCACGGGCGCACTGCTGGAGAAGCACCCGGGCGTGGCGTGCCGGTCCTTCGCCGGCGTGGTCGCTTGGCTCCTCGGCGACGAACAGGGCGCTGTCGCGCTGTCCCGCGACGGCCTGGTGCTGGCTCGGCACCTGGCCCATCCGTTCAGCGTCGTCTTCGCCCTGTTCTTCGCCGCCTGGCTGGACGTCCTGCGGGGCGACCGCGCCGGCGTGGTGGTTCGGGCCGACGAGGGCGTCGATCTGGCTCGCCGCCACGGGTTCCAGCAGTACGTCGCCATGCTGGAGATCCTGCGGGCGTGGGCGACCGACGACGGGGTGACCATGGAGCGGGCGTTCGCCGACTACCTCGACACCGGGTCCCGCATGCTGCAGCACTTCTACCTGGGCCTCATGGCCGAAGTGCAGCGCCGGATGGGCCGCGTCGACGACGCTCGCCGCACGGTGGAGCGGGCGCTGGCCGAGGGCGACGCCGTGGGCGAGCGCTTCTGGCGGCCCGAGCTGGAGCGCCTTCGCACCGAGTTGGCGCCCGTCGACGCGAAACGACGGTGACAGCGGGCCCCGTTGCCCGCTGTCACCGTCCGTTGGTCGGGGATGGGCGTTACCTCGGCACAGACATGTCGTCGTCGACGATCCAGCCGACGGCAACATGACCAAACGGGATGGACATGCCCTTTGCCCAGCCCCGGTAGAGGGCCAATGTCTCGTCCGCCTCCGGCTTGGTGTCCCGCCAGATGAACACCGAGACCTTCCGAGGGGTACTGTCACCATCGCCCCACGTGAGGGTCCCCTTCGGGTAGCTGTTGGTCGGGTGCTGGTAGTCGTCGTTGTCGGCCACGTCCGCACCCGGGACCACGTTGTCCGCCCGGACCTCCCAGGGCATGGCTACCGCGGTCAGGCACCCGAACGTGTGGACGGTGAACTCCATCTTGGTGACATTGCCGGCGATGGTCGACCCGAAGGGGTTGCCCTCGGTGACCTTCACGTCACTCGCGTAAACCTCGCGCGTCGTCTGGGTCTCGCAGACGGAGGCGGACGCGGGCTGGGTGGCGAAACCGACGGCCAGCGAGCTGATCACGGCGCTACCGGCGACGACGGCGGCGATACGGCTACGGATGTTCATTGCTTTCTCCTTTTTGTGTGCCGACCCCGTTCGGATCGGGCTGCTGGCCACACGATCCGCTGCGTCGCTAAAGCTGCGCTGTCGAGCCACTATGGCGCCGCTAAGAGAGCGGTGGTGCTGGCACCACCCCGCGCCGTTGCGTCAGCGCCGGCGGGCGAGGTCGGCTTCGGCGCGCCGCAGGAACATCGCCGAGGACTGCCGGCGAGCCATGGCTACGGCCCGCCGCAGCGCCTCCTCGGCGTCGTCGGGCGACTCGCCGAGCAGGATGCCGGCGCGGAGGCGGTGCAGCTCGGGCTCGTAGAACCGCTCGCCCGTCGCCTCGACGTGCCCGAGCGCGGCGTCGAGGACCTTGAGCGCCGACCTGGGGCGGCCGCGCTCCCAGACCACCTGCGCGAGCAGCGACAGGAAGAAGTGCCGCCACTGGGCGGCGCCGGCGTCACCGGCGGCCGCCAGCGCCGCCTTCATCCGGTCGACGTCGCGGTCGGCCCAACCGGTGATCGCCGCCGCCATGGCGTGCAGCAACCCGTACCCAAGCCGGGCGGCCACGTCCATCGCCGCGCCGGACTGGGCCCGCGCGCCGGCGCGGTCGTCTTCGAACACAGCCATCGTCGCCGCGAACAAGCGCGAGAAGCACTCGCTGAACGGGTGGCCGAGGCTCCGGGCGGTGGCCACCGCCGCGTCCATGACGGTCGCCGCCCGCTCGGTCTCGCCGGTGAGCCACAGGTCCAACGCGAGGAAGTCGCGCGCGAAGGAGGCCGGGTGCACCTCGAAGGCCCGCTCGGCGGGGTCACGGGCACTCGTGTCGATGAGGGCGATCGACCGTTCGAGGTGGTGGCGAGCGGCGGGAAGGTCGCCCTCGGAGAAGCAGACGGCGCCCAGGGCCCGGTGCGCGGTGGCCGCCCCGTCGGGGTGGTCGAGGAGCGCCGTGGCCAGCCGGCGCGTCGAGCCGTACTCGGCCCGCAGGATGTGGAAGCTCAGCAGCCGCCACGTGGCGACGAGGAGCCGCGGTGCGTCACCCGCCGCCCGGCTCAGCTCGACCGCCCTGGCGACGGCGTGCCCGACCTCGGGCGCGGAGTAGCCACGCGTCACGAGCAGCACGAAGCCGAGCGCCTCCTGGGCCGCGAGCTCGCCGCGAACCCGTTCGGGACCGTCCGGCAGGCGGTCGACCAGCGTGAGGGCGCGCCGGAGGTGCTGCTCGGCGTGCTCGTAGGCGAGCGCGGCGGTGTCCTCCGC
>JBOGIC010000626.1:0-6594 GCA_050744985.1 Acidimicrobiales bacterium | reverse complement strand
CGGCGGCCCTACACGCCCGCAAGGAGGCGTGCCCGGGCCCCGCCGGCCGCGAGGAACGCGAGGCGCTCGCGTCGGAGATGCGGGCGCTCGCGCTGCGGACCGACCGCCCCCGCGCCGCCATGTGGGGCGAGCTGTGGCGGATCGAAGCGTTGATCGAGCGGGGCGAGCTCGCCGCGGCGGTCGAGGGTCTCGCCCGGTTGCAGGTGGCCGTGACGCGGGTGGGTGGGCCGGTCGCCGCCTGGCACCTCGATCGGATCGCCGCGTGCATCGCGCAGGCGCAGGGACGGTACGCCGACGCCGCCGCGATTGGTCGCCGGGGCATGGAACGCATGCGCGTGGTCGAACCGGGACCGGCGCGCGGCGCGTTCTTCGCGCTCGTGTGCGCACTCGCCGGCCACGTCGGCATCACCGAGGACGCCGCCCCGTTCGTCCAGCATGCGTTCACGCCGCTCCCCCGCTTCCGGCGGGCGAGCCCGCTCATGCGCGCCTACCTCCTGCTGTGCGCGGGAGCCCTGGACGAGGCCGCCGCTTCGTACGCGCTGGCCGGTCCGAACGCCACCCAGGCGCCGAATGCCTTCTACATGCTGGTGGTAAACGTGATCGCGACTGTGGTGGCGGCCGAGCTGGGCCGGCTCGAGGACCTGACCGTCCTGCTCGAGCGGCTGGAGCCCTTCCGTGGCGAGCACGCGTCCGGAGACGGCGTGCTGTACATGGGCCCCGTCGACCTCGCTCTGGGCCGGGCCGCAGCCGCGCTCGGGCGCCTCGACGCCGCCGTGGACGCCTTCGCGGCGGCCGCCGAGCTCGCGGACAGAGCGGGGGCACGGGGCCATCTCGCCGAAGCGCGCTTCCGTCTGGCCGCCGCGCTGGTCGCCCGGAACGGCCCTGGCGACCGCGACCGCGCCCTCATCGCCGCCCGCGACTCCGACCGGCTGGCCCGGACCCTGGGCATGGCCGCGTATGTGGACCGCACGCGCGCCCTGCTCGCGTCGCTGGCCGGCGCCGCCCCCGTCGCGCTGAGCCGCCGGGAGGCGGAGGTCGCGCACCTGGTTGCGGAGGGGCTCACGAACCGCCAGATCGCCGACCGGCTCGTGATCTCGGAACGGACGGCGCAGAACCATGTCCAGCACATCCTCACCAAGCTCGGCTTCACGACGCGCAGCCAGATCGCGGCGTGGCAGGCCGGCGCGAGCGCGCGCAAATGAGTACGCGCATGAGTCGTCTGGCGGATGCCGGGAAGGCCCTGAATCCTTAGCGTTCCTCCTGCGGCCACGCCGGCTGCCACGAGCACACAGGAGGACAGTCATGAAGTGGATCACCGTCGCGACGACACCGTTCTCGACCATCGACCAGGTCGACGCCGTCCTGGCCCAGCTCCCGTCCGCTCCCGATGGCATGGAAGCGCGCTACATCGGAACGACGACCGACGGCGAGCTCCGGGTCGTCTCGCTGTGGGAGTCGCAGGCGCATGCCCAGCGGTTCTTCGCCGAGACCCTCGGGCCCGTGCTGGCGAAGGAGCTCGGCCCCGAGCCCGTCGGTCTCTCCGATGTCATCGGGATCGAGGTGGCCCGCCGCTACGAGCGCCAGCCCGTCGCCTGAGCCGGACTGAGCGCCGGTTGCCGCCACTGGGTTCGCCCGCTCGCGCCGGGCGGGCGAACGTCGGTTGGAGAGGAGATTCAGTGGTTGGGAGTCAGGGCGCGGCCTGGCCCTCGGCCCAGGCCGGAGGCGACCGCGAGCCGGACGCGGTCGACGGCGCCCGGTCCATGCCTGGGCCGGGCGACTCCCAGCCCAGCCGCTGGCACAACAGCACCAGGCCGAGCTTGGCGAAGACGCCGCGCACCGGCGCCTGGTGCGCAGGTACCTCGGCGCCCGAAAGACCTCCTCACGAGCCCGGCCGCGGGCAGACCGGCGTGACGCCCGGACCAGTCGTCTCAGGACGTGATATCTCGCCCGAACAGCCGGTGGGCGCCCACGAGGGTCGCACCCATGGCAACCGGCGGCTCATCGCAACGGTCGGCGATGCCCGCGGTGAACGCCTGGAACGCGGGCACGTCGGCCAGCGACACCGAGCCTGCGGTGTCCTCTTCGACGGCGACGTGGACGAACGACACGCCGTCCTCCAGCCGAAGGCTGGCGTAGCCAAAGCCGGTCGCGCCCATCGCGTCCAGCTCGGCGAACACCTTCTCGATGAGCTGCTGGTTCTCGTCGGCTCGTTCGGGCTTGGTCTTGTAGCGGACCACCACTATGGGCACGGGCGCCTCCTCGGGTTCGTCGTCGCCCATTTCGACGTGGCGGCGGAGCCGAATTCATCGGTGCGCCCGCCACGGCGTTCAGGCCACGCAGGCCGACGAATGCGCTGATCCTGTGGCCTCACGAGGTCGCGGCATCTCGCAGATAGGCGACGCTGATCGTGCGAGGCCCGAGGTGGGCGCCGATGACCGGGCTCAGATCGGCGACGAGGACCTGCTCCCGGGCGACATGGCGCGACAAGAGCCCGAGGAAATGATCGATGTCGGGTGCGGCACTGTGGGTCACGCCGACGTGTTCGATCGGAAGCCCGGCCGGGACGCAGTCGGCGAGGAACCGCAGCGCCTTGGAACGCGTCCGTTGCTTGGGGCCCGGCACCAGGCTCCCGTCGCGCAACTCGACCGTCGGCTTGATCGACAGCACTGACCCCAGGACCGCCGGCGCGCTGGCCATCCGGCCTCCCCGCTCGAGGTGCACGCCGGTGTCGAGGACGGCATAGACGCGGCAGCGCCGAACCGCCGCTTCCGCCGCCGCCGTCACCTCGGCCAATCTCCCTCCCCCGTTGGCCCGGCGCGCCGCCTCGAGGACGATGAGCCCCAGGCCCAGGGACGCCGACTGGGAGTCGATCACGGCGACGGGCATTGCGTCACCGAAGACCCGGACCGCCGTCCGTGCGGACTGGCAGGTGGCCGAGAGCTGGGCCGAGATGGTGGCGCACACCACGCCGTCGGCACCGGTGCGGAAGGCCTCCCGGAAAACCTCCTCGAACCGACCTGGGGCGGGGGCCGCGGTCTGCGGCGGCTGGTCCGATCCAGCGCATCTCTCCCAGAACTCGTCAGGGCTCAGGTCGCACCGGTCGGCGAACTCCTCCTCCCCGAAGCGGACGGTGAGGGGAACGATCGTGATGCCGTTCTCGTCCGCCAGCGCCTGGGGAAGGTCGCACGTGCTGTCGGTGACCACGTGAATGCCGGCCACCCGCGGGAAGTGTAGGCGTGCGACTCGTGACACCGCATCGGCGTGCCCTGCGCGACCATCGTGCGGTGCGCTTCGACTTCGAGGAGTTCCATCTCGATGAGGAGCGCTACACCCTCAGCGGCCCTGCCGGGGTCGTCCACGTCGAGCCGCAGGTGTTCGACGTGCTCCTCTACCTCGTGACCCACCGCGACCGGGTCGTGACCAAGGAGGAACTCCTGGACGCCGTGTGGGGGAGCCGGTTCGTGTCGGAATCCGCGCTCACGACCCGCATCAGGGCCGCACGTCGGGCCGTAGGTGATGATGGCCAGGCCCAGCGCGTCATCAAGAACGTCCACGGCCGTGGGTACCAGTTCATCGCGGAGGTCCGGCGCGCCGAAGTCCGGCACCGAGGCACCCTGCCGCGGCTCCGGAACGCTCCCATCGGCCGTGACGTTGACATCAAACACGTCACGGAGCGGCTCCGGGACGCGCCGCTGTTGACCATCACGGGCCCGGGGGGCATCGGCAAGACGACGGTTGCCCTCGCCGTCGCCCACGGGCTGGCGGGGGAGTACGGCGACGGCGTGGTCTTCGTCGACCTGTCCCCCGTTCCACCGAGGGCGGACGTCACGAGGGCCGTAGCGGATGCCGCCGGCGTGAACGGCGCCGCTTCCGAGACGTTGGAGGGCGTTGCCGACCACCTGTCGAGTCGACCCGTCCTGCTCGTGCTCGACAACTGCGAGCATGTGCTCGACCGCGCCGCCGCGCTCGCCGACCGGATGTTGGAGCGACGCGCCACGGCGCGCATCCTGGCCACGAGTCGGGAGCCACTCGGCGTCGGCAGTGAGCACGTGTGGCCGCTCGGCCCCCTCATCGACGACGGGCCGGCGCTGTTCGTCGAGCGGGCGTGGGCCGCCGAGCCGCGAGTTGACTGGGACCCCGCGCACCCGGCGGTGATCGAACTGTGCCGTCGGCTCGACGGCGTGCCGCTGGCGATCGAGCTGGCCGCCGGCCAGCTGCGCCGATTCGATCTGGACGAGCTGAACCAGCGGCTCGACGATCGGCTGACACTCCTGTCGGCTCGGGCCGTCGGCGACGGCCATCGCCACGCCACGATGGAGCAAGCCATCAGCTGGAGTTTCCAGCTCCTCGATGAGGACGAGCAGCGCCTGCTCCGCCACCTCGGCGTGTTCCCGTCGACGTTCGACGTGTCGGCGGTCGAGGAGACGGCGCCCCCGATGTCGAGCGTGCTTGTCCTGGTCTTCGGTCAACTCGTGGACAAGAGCCTGGTCGTGCGGGTGCCCGGTTCGGGGGGGTACCGGCTCCTCGAGACCATCCGGCTGTTCGCCCAGGACCGCCTCGAAGAATGTCGCGAAACGGCGCCGGCCTTCGAGCGCCACCGCCGGCACGTGCGAGATCGAACGGCAATGACGTCGCGGTTGGATCGGTGGATGTCGGCCCGGCTGGGAGCCGCCTTCCGTGCCCGCCGGGACGACGCACGGCAGGCGTTCGGGCTCAGCGTGCACGGCGACGACGGGCACGGGGCGCTCGAGATCGCGATCGGGGCTTCGTTCCTCTGGAAGAACGCCCTCGGCTGCGCCGAGGGTGACCGGTGGGTCGAGGACCTGCTGGGTCTGGACCTCCCGCCCCACGACCAGGCGTGGGCGCACATCCTCCGGTCCGACATCGGGCTGGGCCGCGGGGACCATCGGCAGATGTTCGGCGCCGCCGCACTGGCTGGCGTGCTCGCCGAGCGAGGGGGCGATCTGGCGGCGGGATGCCTCGCCGCCACCTACACCGGTCTCACCCAACTCACCGATGTGACCCAGAGGCCGGCCCGCCTGGGCACGGCGCTCGACCTCGCGTACCAGTCCGGCGACCCTCGCCTGGTCGTCCTCGTCGAGTCCTTTCTGGCCGGGGCCAACCTCACGGCCGGGCGGCACGACGAGGCTCGATCGGCCATCGCCCGCCGGCGCCGGTCCGCATCGGACGACGGCTACGACCGCTTCATCCTCAACTGGGCCGGCTGGCTCCTCGGCCTGGTCGAGCGCGACGGCGCCGCCGCCCGGCACTGGATGGACGTGCAGCAGGACTTCCTGGATCGCAGCGGCATCGTCGAGACCTGGCTCTCGTCGTTCTCGACGGCGATGTGCGATGTCATCGACGGCGGCGACGTCACGACCACGTTGGGTCGCACGCTCGATCTCGCCGAGTGGGAGGGATATCAGGCGGCCGCCGACTGCGTCCTCGTCCTCGCCTACGCCGAGCTGTGCTCGGGCCGGCTCGAGGCTGCGGCGGAGCTCGTCGGGAGCGCCAAGCACGGCCGGTTCAACACCACGGCGCACTACGCCGTGTACCGCGCCGTGCTGGATCGTCCGCTCCGGCAAAACCTCGACCGGACAACGCTGATGAGGGCAATGGTGCGCGGGCGTCAGCGCAAGCCCGCCCACGTTCTCGCCGAGTACGGCGTCGCACGCGGGTGAGGGCGCCTCACTGAGGCGCCCTCACGTGGATTGCCGCGCTCGTCAGGCGGGAAGGAAGTTCCGCTTGAGACCGAACCTGGCGACGTGGTCGCCGGCGCGGGTCCCGTCCGCACCTCCGACCCGGAAGTGGTCGCCCCCGTAGATCCGGGCGTTCTCGACCTCGAGCCGGAGCTCGGCCACCGTCGGGAAGTGATGCCGGACGGTCCCGGCGACGGCCGCATCCATCGTCAGGTCGATATTGGCGGTCCCGAGGAACTCGGCGAGGGCCCGGCTCACGGCGCCGGTCAGGCAGGCGTGCCCGCTCGTGTACTCGGGGTGGTTGGCGGTCGTCGAGAGCGGCTCCCAGGTCGGGTCGGCGGTCGTTGCCGGGTTCCCGTCGGTGTCGGCCAGCCGGATCGCCGTGACCGGCCGCCAGAACAGGTGGTGGAACTTGCTGTTCCAGCAGGTGATCATCCCGTCCGCTCCGGTGAGCGCCGTCATGGCGAACAGGCGGGCGGTCTGGCCCTCACTGAGGCCCCGGTCGACGGCCAGGCCGCGCAGGGCACGGTTGAACTGGCCCACGGTGTTCTCGGTCCAGAAGCGGGCGATCTCGGTCTGCGCCTCCGTGCGCTCCGATCCGGTCCTGGCACCGAAGCGACGGACCTCGTCCCATTGGGCGGCGTAGTCCGCACTCGACAGCGCGTTCGGTCCCTCGGGCCGGAACTGGTCGGGCGAGCTCACGACGAAGGGCGTGACGTGCGCCACCCAGGGGGTCACGGCCGGCCCCGGCGAGGTCCGCCTCCACTCGCCCGGCTCGTCGCCGTCGGGCGGCGCCGGTACGGACGCGAACCGTCCGTCGTTCGCCCGTAGCGCCACCAGCTCGGCGGCAGCCGCTTGGCCCACCGTGGCGCCCTGGGTTTTGGCGGTCCCGTCC
>JBOGIC010000625.1:0-2599 GCA_050744985.1 Acidimicrobiales bacterium | reverse complement strand
CTGCACCACCGGGGGCTGCTCGGCATCGCCGGCGACCCCACCAGACCCGACGGGCTCGTCTTCACCGACCGCTGGGGCCGGCGCATCGACCGGGCCCCACCCGTGCCACCGCGCCAGTCGCCGGGGGAGGCGGCGAGCCGGCTCGGCGTCGACGCGCGCCCCTTCGTGCCGCCATCGGGCGAGGTGTGGGACGGCCGGTGGTTCGCCTGGGCCTGAGACTGGTCACAGGTCGTTGAACGGCTGGGCGTAGGTGAACACGCCGGCGATGTCGGGGCGGTAGGCGGTCAGCGTGCGGACCTGGAAGTAGTCGCCCCATGTGGGGTCGGGGGCGGTGATGCCGACGGTTGACGCGGTGACGAAGCCGAAGCGGGCGTAATAGCCGGGCTCGCCGACGAGGGCGACGAGGGGCTCGTCGAGGGCGTCGGCGGCCGCGATGACGGCGTGCATCAGCGCGGTGCCGATGCCCTGCCGTTGGCGGTCGGGGAGCACGCCGATGGGGCCGAGGCCGACGGCTTCTGTCTCGACCACGTGGCCGCGGGTGCAGACCACGTGGCCGACGATGCCGTCGCCGATGCCGTCGCAGTCTTCGGCTACGAGCGCCAGGCCCGGGATCCATCCGGGGTCGGCGCGCAGCGCGCGCACCAGGTCGGGCTCGACGCGTCCGCCGAAGGCGAGCTCGTGAACCCGGTCGATGGCGGTGGCGTCGCCCGCCGCCTCGCGGCGGATCAGACTTCGCAGAGCCCTTCGTTCTCCGCATCACACGTGTCGGTGCCGCCTCCGCCAACGGCGAAGTCGGTGCCGGCGTTGCCGCTGAGCGTGTCGTCGCCGTTGTCCCCGCTCAGCTTGTCGTCACCGTCGCCCCCGAGGAGGGTGTCGTTGCCCTCCCCGCCGGAGAGGCGATCGTTGCCGCCGCCGCCGAACAGCACGTCGTTGCCGCCGCCGCCGAAGATGTCGTCCGCACCAGCGCCGCCACAGATCACGTCGTTGCCGGGCGTGCCGAGTGTCTGGGGACCGGTGGTCGTGATCGTGCACGTGACGGTCGTGATCGACGCCGAACCGGTGTTGTTCCCGCCGGCGGGGTCGGGCGTCGTCGCGCTGACGGCCGCACTGTTCATGAGGGTGACGCCCGGCCCGACGTCCGCCGCCACCACGAGCACGTACGTGATTACCGACGTCGTCGGGTCGACCTGCACCGGCTTGGTGCACCGCAGCTGCGGTGCCACGGCGAAGATCGCGCACGTGAAACCGCCTCCGCCCGGCGGCGGCGCCGGGGCCACGCTGAGGCCGGCGGGCAGGGTGTCGGTGACTGTCACCGACACCGCGTCGAACGGGCCGTTGTTCTTCACGGTGAGCGTGCACGTGACCGTCGTGCCGGGCACGACGTTGGTCGTCGGGACACACGCCTTGGTCAGGGTGAGGTCGGCGCTGGGGTCGAGACGGGGCCGGATCTCGGCCGTGTAGATGTCGAGGCCGGCGTTGGTGCCGTCGGGGTTGTCGCCGGTGCTGTTCGACGAGTCGGCCCACGAGGGGTAGAAGGCACCGCCGTGGAACGCGGCGCCGGTGTAGTCGCCCAGCTGCTGGCCGCCGTTGAGGGCGTACCCGTTCGTCGGCGCGTCGGCCACAGCGACGTTGGCCGCCCACGAAGCGCCGCCGTTCAGGCTCCAGCTCGCGAACAGCGTCACATCGTTGTTGGCCGTGCCGTCGAGGTCGGTGGCGCTGGGACCACCCCCGGTGTCGCCTCGCGCGTCGTACCACGACACGCCGACGTCACCGTTGGTCTGGTCGAGCGCGATCTTCGGGAGGAACTGCGTGTTGGTGCCGGCGTCGTCGTTGATGCGCACCGGCGCGCTCCAGTTGGCGCCGTCGTTGTTCGAGATGCGGACGAAGATGTTCATGTCGTTGCTCTCGTTCGGCGCCTCGTCGGTGTAGACGAGGTAGATCCGGTCGTTGGCGGCGCCGCCGGTGCGGTCCCAGGCCAGGCCCGCCTCGGCGTCGACCGACCGCGTCGGCTGGGCCGGCGTGAAGTCGAACCCGCCGACGTTCGTGCTCGTTACGGTGACGCCCGCGCCGAAGCCACCCGCGCCCAGGCCGTCGGCGTCGACGTGCACGATGATGTTGGCCGGGCCTTCGTCGCCGGTCGGCGTCTGGTAGACGACCATCACCTCGCCGGTCGGGCCGATGGCTATGTCGCCGAAGTTGCCGACGGTCGACACGTCCTGCTCGGCGCCCCAGGCCCCGAACGTGAGGGGCCCGGTCACGCTGCGGCCGCGAGCGGCGATGCCGCCCGAGTCGTCTCGCCAGGTCACCCACACCGAGTTCTCGCCGGCGACTACCGTCGGTTGGTCGAGCGAGCCGGCGGCGCCCGTGTCGACGGGCCCCAGGTTGGTGAAGCTCGTGCCCAGGTTGTCGGTGACGTAGAGCTCGATGGTTCGCGGGTTGCGCTGGAGGTAGCCCACGAACAGGTTGCCGTGATCGTCCCACGACAACGTGGGGTCACAGCACGCCGTCGGACGCCCGTCGCCGCCGGCGCCGGTGCCCGTGGCGAACACGGTCCGGGTCCACGTCTTGCCCCCGTCGGACGAGAACGACAGCGGCAGGC
>JBOGIC010000624.1:0-4342 GCA_050744985.1 Acidimicrobiales bacterium | reverse complement strand
CTCCACCGACGCCCACGTCCAGCCGCGGCGCCACACGACCGTCACTCTCTGGGTGCGGCGCAGGTGCGCGAGCTTGCGGGTGTCGCCCCGGACGACGAAGCCCACGACGGGCTCGCCGGTCAGCGGGTGTTCGAGGAGGCCGGCGTTGACGAGCGACGCGTGCACGGAGCCGTCGGGTCGGGTGGTCGCGACGACCGCGAGCCACTGTTCGGGCGCGGCGATCCGGCGGACGAGGTCGAGGTCGGCTGCCACGACGTTCGACTGTAGGGGCGCGAGACTCCGGGCGTGCGGATCTTCATGAGCTACCGGCGCGCGGACGTGGGCGGCCACGCCGGGCGGTTGTCGGACTCGCTCGTGCAGCGCCTCGGTCCGAGGAACGTCTTCCAGGACATCACCGACATCGCCGCCGGGCGTGACTTCCTCACGGTGATCCGCGGGGAGCTTGACGGCTGCGACGCGGCCGTGGCCGTGATCGGCCCGGGGTGGCTCACGGCGGCGACGCCCGAGGGGCGCCCGCGGCTGTTCGAGCCCGACGACTACGTGCGGCTGGAACTGGCAACGGTGCTGCAACGTGAGCTTCCTGTCGTGCCGGTGCTCGTGGGCGGGGCTGCCTTGCCGGCGGCCGAGCAGCTGCCGGAGGACCTGCGGTCGCTGGCCCAGCGTCAGGCCATCGAGGTGCGCGATTCGACCTGGCACCAGGACGTCGACCACCTGCTGCGGTCGCTGCGGGGCGAACCGGTGGCGGCAGCCGCCCCGGCCGGCCGGCGAAGGGCCGCGGTCGGCGCCGGGGCGGCGGCAGCCGTCGTGCTCCTGCTGCTGATCGGCCTGGTTGTCTGGCGCCCGTGGAGCGACGGTGACTCGAGCGACGGCGACACCTCGTCGGCCGCATCGGTCACGGGCTGTTCGGAACCGGTGGGGGCCGAGTGGTCGACGCTACCGATCGCAACCAACTCCCGTCTGGCCTCCGACAATGGCAGTGGGCCGGTCACGCTCTCGGTGCGGCGCGTGAGTTGGCGGCTGCGTGACGCAGGACGGTGGGAGATGCTGGTCGATACCACCCTGGTGAACGACAGCACCGAGGTCGTTCCGCATCCCGACTACGTGTACAACGGCATCATCGTCTCCCAGCGGGAGTTCCCCAAGTGGTGCTTCACGGCGACGCCCGAGGCCCTCCGGGCGGGGACGGCGGGCGACGCCCGGTCGGGGTACTACGTGACGTGCGAGCCGCGCGGGCGGATCGAGTTGCTGATCGGCGACAACCCCGCGGAGCGCCTCCTCGCCACCGACGGACCGGTCAGCGCCGACTGCTGACGCCCCCGTCAGTCGTCGTCGCGGTCGTCGTCAGGGTCGTCGTCAGGGTCGTCGTCGGGCGGGTCCGGACGGTCGTCGTCGCCCTCACGCTCGTCGTCGACCACGACGACCCGATGGCTGCGATCGACTCGCACGTCGGCGACAGTGCCGTCCGGACGGGTGACTTCGACCTCCCACACGGCATCACCGTCGTTGTCCCGCTCGATCGCCGTCGCCTTCCCGCCGCCGCCGGCCGCGTCGACGGCGGCGGTCGCCGCCGCGTCCGCCTCCGGCCCGGTCACACTCCGGTCGTCGTCGTCGAGCACCCGGACGACGGCGACCGCACCACCGGCCAAGGCCACCACGAGGACGATCCCCGCCAACCCGGCCAGAGCGATGGATCGACGCCGCATAACCGAGAAGTTACCCCTACAGGGTCGGATCGTCGCCTCGCTGGGGGAAGCGGTCGAGGTCGGCTCGGAGGTCGGTGGCGGCCCGGGCCAGTTGCGCCCGATCGACATCGAGGTCGACGCAGAGGTTGTTGCTGCCCGCCGCCGACTTGAGCCAGGGCGGGCGCAGCTCGAGGGCGAAGCAGGCCCGGACGGCGACGCGGTCGGCTTCGCCCCGGACGGCGGCGGCGGTGATCGTGAGGTTGGGCTCGGTCAGGCTCAGCGGGCGGGCGGCGAGCATGTCGGCCCGGTGAGCGATCGCCGCGAGCCAGCGCGCCAGCTCGGCGCCCTCCCACGTGGTCAGGCAGGGGTCGACGACCTCCCAACTGCCCTCGGTGGCCCGCACGCGCACCGACACGAGGAGCCAGTTGGAGTCCCACGGGTCGAACCGCTCCGCGGGGAACTGGTAGCCGACGATCGCCAGCTCCAGCTCGGAGCCTTCACGGCCACGGAGTAGCACTCGTGTAGCCTTGTCCCTCCGTGGCCAACATCAAGAGCCAGATCAAGCGCAACCGCCAGAACGAGCGGCGCCGCCTCCGCAACAAGGCCGCCCGCTCGGAGATCAAGACGCGCGTCAAGACCGCCATCGTCGCCGCCGAGCAGGGCGCCGACGAGCAGGCGGCGGCGCTGCGGCTCGCCGTCAAGCGTATCGACCAGGCCGCCGCCAAGGGAGTCATCCACAAGAACCAGGCCGCGAACCGCAAGTCCCGCTTGATGAAGCGCCTCGCGAAGACCGGCTAGTTCCTCGCCCCGCCGCGCTGATCTAACTGCGGCGGCGGCGGCTTTCGGCGGCCAGGCGGGCGACCAGCACCTCGAGGATCAGTTCGGGTGGCCAGTCGATCGTGCCCTTGACGGCGAGGTCGGCGTCGGACAGCAGCAGGATCGCCCTCGCGATCCCGGCGTGGCCGAGCTTGCGCGACTGCAGCAGGGCCTTGCGTGCCGGGAACGTCGACCCGGTGAGGCCGAGGACGGCGGCCGCCGACTTCTCGTCGGTGGCTTCGGGCGCCCCGTCGAGGCGCAGCATCCGGGCGTAGTGGTTGTGCAGCGAGGCCGTGATCACCAGCGGATGGCGGCCGCCGGCGGTCAGCATCCGCCGCAGCGTGTCGAGGGCCGCGGTGGCGTCGCCGCGGTCGATGGCGTCGGTCAGCTCCCACGGGGCCACCGACCCGGCCTGGCCCAGGAACGGCCCGACCTCTTCCACGCCGAGCCGGGTCCCCGGCCCGAACGCCGCGGCCAGCGTGTTCAGGATGCCGGGCAGGCGGCTCAGGTCCTCGCCCAGGTGGTCGCTCACCAGGCTGGTCGCGGCTGCATCGAGCTTCACCGGGCCCTCCTTGAGGCGCGCCGCCAGCCACGCCGACCGTCCGCGCCCTCCCGGGACGTCGGCGTCGACCACGTGTCCGACCTTGCGCACGGCGTCGGCCAGGGGACGGGCCAGTTGCCCACCCCCGCCCACCAGGACGAGGGCGGTTGTCGGCAGCGGGTCGGCCAGGTAGGCCACCAGCGCCGCGACATCGGCGGTCGAGAAGCGTCCCACGCCCCGTGCCACCACGACCCGCCGGTCGCCGAGGAATGGCGGGGTCTGGGCGGCGTCGACCACCGACCGCAGCTCGTAGTCGTCGGTGTTGAGATCCTCGATGACCAGGCCCGCGTCGCGCTCGCCGACCAGTTCGTCGAGCAGGGCGCGCACGGCGTCGGCCACGGCCACCTCGTCCTGGCCCCGGACCAGATAGGCGGGAAACGCCGTCACGGCCGCGCCTCGAGGATCGCCGCCAGCACGTCACAGACCCGCCTCGCCGTGGGCACGTCGTGCGTCATCACCAGCCGGCACCCCCCGGTGACGGCCAGCGCGATTTCCGCCGCACCCGAGGCCCGCACCAGGAGCGGGTAGCCCAACTCGGCGAACCGCCGGGCCTGGCCCAGCAGCTCCGGCGCCTCGTCCAGGCCCGGGTCGACCACGACCCGCTCCGGCGGGATCCCGGCGGCCTCGACCTCATGGGCGCGCCGCACCAGCGCCTCGCGCCGCGCCGCGAGGTCGTGCACGCCCCGGACGCGCACCACCACGGCTGCTCCCGATCCGGCGGAGCCGGGATCTTCGACGAGGTCGGCGGCGTCGCCCTCGACTTGGACGATGTCGGCGCCCAGGGCGACGAGCGCCTTGGCCGCCTCGGGGACATCGGCGACGGCATCGGCGACGTTGGCGTCGAGCACGCCGATGACGAGCGGGCGCGTGGCGAGCTCGTAGGTGGTGGCGCCCAGCGTCAGCCGCACGGACGCCGACGCTACCCGGGAGGGTCGCGGGCGCCCGCCGCCCGCACCGACACGCCCAGCCGGTCGCCGGCCTCGTCGATCCGGAGGACGAGGCCGCCGACGCGCAGCTCGCTCCCGGCCGGTGGCGTGGTGGCGCCCTGCAGCCGCGATCGAGCCGGCGCCAGCACCGCCCCGGCCGGGAAGCGACGCAACAGCGTCTCGGCCATGCGGGCCTCGCCCGACCCGGGGCGCGACGCCACGAGCACGTCCAGGCGGCGGACGCCCGTGGCCGTGAGTGCCGACATCAGCCGATCGGGCGCACCCTGGGCGCCGTCGAGCACGACGATCGTCGCCGC
>JBOGIC010000623.1:0-3214 GCA_050744985.1 Acidimicrobiales bacterium | reverse complement strand
TGTCCATCCGGGCGATCGCCGACGCGGTCGGCGTCTCGCCGCCGTCGATCTATCTCCACTTCGCCGACAAGGACGCCTTGATCCACGCCGTGTGCGAGTTGCAGTTCCGCCGTCTCGACGCCATCGTGGCGGAGACGCAGGGCGACGCCGACGACCCGGTCGAACGGCTGTGCCGCCGGGGACAGGCCTACGTCCGCTTCGGGGTCGAGCACCCTGAGCACTACCGGCTCATGCTCATGGGCAAGTCCCACTTCGACGGTAGCGAGTCGTCGCTCCCCGGCGCCGGGTCGTTCATGGCCCTCGTCGACAACGTGCAGGCATGCATGGATGCGGGCGCGTTCGCCCCGGACGACCCGGTCGCGGTCGCGACCGTCCTGTGGGCCGCCGTGCACGGCGTCACGTCGCTGCGCATCGCCGTCCCGGGCTTCCCGGCGTTCCGCGAGGCCGATGCCGTCCTCGACCGGATGCTCGGCGCGTTGGCGCGAGGCCTGGCGCCGTAGCCCACGCTTTCAACGGGCGTTGCGCACTCGTCACGTCCCGCCCCGGCGCCTGATGACGAGCACCGCGTGGTCAACCGCGACGTAGGGGTGGAACGCCGACCGCGGTATCGACGGCCCGCGTCGCGCTTGATGGCCGGGAAGCCTTACGGCGAGAGGCCGGCCTTCAATGGACCGTATGTCGACTGAGGCGCTGGGGCCTACCGGGCCCGGTTCACCTCGGCGAACGGGCCGGTGATGGCGAAGGTGATGCCGGGCGACTGGATGTTGGCGAAGAGCGTGTGCCGGTCGGGGGAGAAGGTTGCGCCCGCGAACTCCGAGTCGTTGGTGTGGTTGCGGGCGAACAGCGACGTGCTGCCGTCGGGCGCGACCGCGAGCAGATGCTGCACGCCGTCTCCGTCCTCGCAGAGCACCAGCCCGCCCCACGGGGAGACGGTGATGTTGTCAGGGCCGTCGGGCTGGTCGGCGCCGGTGCCTTCAGGCGCCGGGTTGACCTCGAAGCGCACATCCAACCGGAGCGTCGCCGTCGCGGGCTCGTAGCTCCACACCTGGCCGTCGTGCTCGCCGACCGATCCGTCGGAGAGCCGGGCGAACGAGCACACGATGTACGCCCGACCGTCGGACCACCACATGCCCTCGAACTTGCGGCTCCGCGTGATCTCGGCGCCGGTCGGGTTGGCCGAGTACTTGAACTGCTTGCGCGTCGACGTGGTCGCGGCCAGCGGGTCGGGCACGGCGACCCACTCGACCGCCAGCTCGGTGCCGGGGGCGGTGTAGGCCGACAGGTCGGGCACGAAGACGCCGCCCTGCCGGCACCGCATGGCCGTCAGCGCGCCGCCGTCGCGGAGGTGGCCGTAGCCGGGGGTGGCGTTGACCGGTACACACCGGTAGACGAGCCCGTTCGGGTTCGAGGCGTCCTCCGTCAGGTACACGGTGCCCGTCGCGGGGTCGATGGCGGCGGCCTCGTGGGCGTAGCGACCGAGCGCGGTCAGCGGGGTGGGACTGACGTTGTTGGCCGGGTTGGCGGGATCGACCTCGAAGACGAACCCGTGGTCCTTCGTGAACTGTGCCCCGTTCGCCTTGGTCTCGGTTTCCTCGCACGTGAGCCACGTGCCCCAAGGCGTCACCCCGCCGGCGCAGTTGTTGTGGGTCCCCGCCACGCTGACGTACTCGCCGGTCTTGGCGCCGTGCTTGTCCAGTTCGACGGTGGACGTACCCCCCTTGGCTCCGGCGTCGTAGACGACCGCGGCGGCCGCCGCGGCCACCGCCGAGAAGGTCGCGGTGGCGCCCTGCTCGTGGTTGCGGACGAGGCGCACTCCGCCACCCGGAGCCGCGAAGCTTCCCATGCCGTCGAACCGGTCGGGAAGGGCCGCCCCGTTGGGCAGGGTCTCGCCGGCTCGCGAGACGATCCGGTAGGCGAACCCGGGCGGGAGATCGAGGATGCCGGCGGGGTCGGGGACGAGCGGTCCGTACGCGGTGGCGCCACCGGCCGGCGCCGCCAGCGCCGGCAGGGAGCCGAAGAGCGAGCGGACGTTGCCCAGGGCGAGGACGCCGGCGCCCATCGCCGAGCGCCTCAGCAGATCGCGTCGAGACAGAGTCATGGTTCGGCCCTCCCGGAGTCGGTCGGCCCAACCTGACGCGGCGACCTGACGCCGGCGTGGCCGGGCGGTGACGCCGGGCCGGAGCCCGGGTGAATTCCCGGCGAACCCGGTCTCAACGCCCGGTGCCGGGCCGGCGTGGGTGACGCGACGTGATCGAGGTTCAGCAACCCACCGCCGATCGGCCGTCGCCGGACGTGGCAGACGGGCCTTGGGCCACCGCCGGGGCCGGCCCGCCGATTCAACGGGCGATCCGGTCAGTAACGTCGCCGGTCATGCGGGTCTCGCCTCAGCCGGCAGTGCGGCGTCCCGACCCCGCGCCGCCGGACGTTGCGGGCTCGCCGCCCGGCACACACCGGTTGGGGCGGCGGGGGTGGTTCGGTGCCGGGGTGGTCGTCGTGGTGGGCCTGGCCCTCGCCATCGTCGCTCTCCGGCCGAGCGGTCCGTCCGGGCCGAGCCAGGCCGACGTGAACGGCATCGTCGACGCGAAGCTCGACGAGGCGATGACGGCGTTGCAGAGGCAACCGGCGCACGGCGTGACCGTCTCCGACGCGATCCGCCTCCCGCTGGTGGCCGTGCACTCCGAGCGCAGTGGCGGCCCGTCCCAGGCGGGTCTGGGCGCCGGCGTCATCATCAGTGTTCGGGGCCAGATCCTCACCTCGCTGCATGTCATCGAGGGCGCCGCTTCGATCACGGTTTCGTTCTCCGACGGCACCGAGTCGCCGGCGAGGGTCACGGGGTCCGACCCGGCGCACGACATCGCCGTGCTGACCCCGGCGCGGCTCCCGGAAGTGGTCGTCCCGGCCGTGCTCGGCGGAGGAGCGCGCGTCGGCGACGAGGCGTTCGCGGTGGGGCACCCGCTGGGGCTCACCGGCTCGGTGTCGGCGGGGGTCATCTCGGGCCTCGACCGCTCGTTCCCACTCGCCGACGGACGGAGTCTCGAAGGCATGATCCAGTTCGACGCAGCCGTGAACCCCGGCAACTCCGGTGGACCGCTCCTCAATCGCAACGGCGAGGTGATCGGCATCGTGACCGGCCTGGCGAACCCGTCGGGGGAGGACCAGTTCATCGGCATCGGCTTCGCCGTCCCGATCGGGACCGCCGGCGGCGCGGCGGGGG
>JBOGIC010000622.1:0-5431 GCA_050744985.1 Acidimicrobiales bacterium | reverse complement strand
CACCGAAGGCGCGTCGGGCGCGGTCATAGGCCGCGTCCGCGCACCACGCCGCCTTCACCCGCGGCCCGGTCGGGTTCCAGTTCCCACTCCAGGACGAACGACTGTTCCTCCTGGGCCGGCGGGAGGTGCAGATGCACTGGGGCGGGGATGCGCGCGGCCCGCCCCGTGGGGCTGTCGACGGGCCGGCCCCGCGGGCTCAATGTCCACGCCGCCATAAAGGCGCGCCCTCCTACTCCCAGCCATTGGAGGGAACCGCGGAGATGCCTTCGGGCGCCCACTGGCGAGTTCCCCAAGGCGGCTCTTGTCCAACCGCGGTGCAATCGGCGCTTGAATTCTCGCGCCCCGGGAGAAAGCGCGTCAATGGGGGCGGCATAGCGATGCAGCCGTCGTAGGATCAGGGGGCCCAGGAGCGTCCGGTCGAAAGGACGGCCGATCGCGGATGAGTCCTACAGCGCGGCGTCGAGCCGGACCAGCCTTTTCGGCTGGTGGTGTTGCTCCGCCCCCGAAGGGCCCACCGATCGATCGGTCGGGCGCCTAGCGAGCAGCCGTGCACTCGGGCCGCGGGGGAGGAAACGGGCAGGAACGCGACGAGCCCACGGGCGTCGTCGGTGCTCTGGCCGGCGTGATGCTCGAGTCGGTGACGGTGGACAGCGTGCTCGAGCTGGTCACCGGATTGGCGATCACCGTCCTGCCGGCGGTGGAAGGTGTGAAGGCGTCGCGCGCACCAGCGGGCTCGGGCGCCGCAGAGGTCGCGTCGCACGGAGTGCTCCATCACGAAGGCCGGCGCGGCCCGGGCGCCGAAGCGCTGGCGAGCGGCCTACGCCAGAACGTGGATCTGGAGTCGGCGCGCGACCGATGGCCCGAGTTCGTCGACGCGGCCCGCGCCCAAGGCTTCCGCAGTGTCCTCGCATTGCCGTTGCGAGCCGGACCTCTCAGCGTCGGAGCGCTGGAGCTCTATGCGCGCTGCGAAGCCGCGTTCGGGGCGGGCGAGGTCGCGGTGGCAGCGGCGCTGGCCGATCAGGCGGCGGTGACCCTCGCCAACGCCATTGTGGTCGCCCGGGCGCAGCGGGCCAGAACCGATATGGAGGACGGGATGACGACACGCGGGCTGATCGGCCAGGCGCAGGGGATTCTCATGGTCCGCCATGCCTGTGACGGCGTAGCGGCGTTCGCCATGCTCCGCCGGTCGTCACAAGCGACGAACCGCAAGCTGCGCGAGGTCGTCGGCGACCTGGTCGCCGACCACGAACGCGGCGTCGGCTGGGAGTGACGCTCGGGCCCTCCCGTCCCAAGTTGGGACCTCCGGCCCTACCGCCTGTGGCCACCGTCAGGGAACCTGTGATCATGAAGCGCACCGACCGCGCCGGCCTCAAGGTGCTGTCGCGCCAGGAGTGCCTCGACCGTCTGGCGGGCGCGGCCATCGGGCGCGTCGGCTTTCATGCCGCGGCGCTCCCGGTCGTGCTACCGGTCGTCTTCGCCGTTGACGGCGACTCGGTCGTGTTCGCGACCCGCGCCGGTTCGAAGCTCGAGTCGGCGATCCGGGACGCGGTCGTGGCCTTCGAGGCCGACGACTTCGAACCCGTCGAAGGGGCGGGATGGAGCGTGGCGGTGACCGGCTACGCGACCGAGGTCGTGGCTCCCGACGGCCCGGCCCGGCTGAAGGGGAGTTCCCTGGGCCGATGGGCGGATCACGCCGACGCCCGGTTCTTCCGCGTGTCGCTCGAGATCATGTCGGGCCGGGAGGGGCAGGTTTTCGCCGCCCGGCCGCCGGTCGACGTGACGGAGTCGCACACCGGGGTCGTCTTCCTCGTCGGCGACCACGCCACGCCCCGGCGACCCCGCTGACGACCGTCACTCGATGGGGATGGGGACGCGCCACTCGACGGCGGCCCCGCCCTCCGGCGCCCGGCTGAGGGCGAGGGTGCCGCCGAGGCGGCCGGCCCGCGCCTCCATGTTCGCCAGGCCACGACCTTTCCCGTCGATCGGATCGGGAAGGCCCCGGCCGTCGTCGGTCACCCGCAGGATCAGCTCGGCGCCGTCGGTGAGGACCTGGAGGTCCACCCGGGTGGCGCGGGCGTGGCGCGCCACGTTGCTCAGAGCCTCCCGCAACACGGCGAGAAGCTCGACGGCGAGGGAATCGGGGACCGCGTCGACTGCTCCTTCGAACAGGACGTGCGGATCGAAGCCCAAGGGCCCCGCTGCCTCGGCCGCCATGGAAAGCACCCGCTGGCGCACGCGGCCGGGGCCGGCCCGCGAGGCCTCCAACCCGAAGATCGCCGTGCGGATGTACTTGACCGTGACGTCGAGGTCGTCCACAGCCTGCGCGATCCGTTCCGCCGCCTCCGAGCTCCGGGTCAGCCCCACGGCGCCTTGAAGCCGCAGGCCCGTCGCGAACAGCCGCTGGATCACGGTGTCGTGGAGGTCCCGGGCGATCCGCTCCCGGTCTTCGAGCAGGGCCAGCTCCTTGACGCGGGCGTGCAGGCGGGCATTCTCGATGGCGACGCCGGCGGCCGCCGCCAAGGCGACCACCAGCTCCTGGTCCACGTCGGTGAATACCTCGGCGGTCGTCTTGTCGGTGAGGTACAGGTTGCCGAAGACCTGGCCCCGGACACGGATCGGCACGCCCAGGAACGACCGCATGGGCGGGTGGTTCGGTGGGAAGCCGAAGCTGTCCGGGTGCTCGCTCAGGTCGGGGAGGCGGATCGGTTTGGGGTCGACGATCAGCAGGCCGAGGATGCCGTGGCCCTCGGGGAGGTTGCCGATCGCCCGGTAGGTCTCGTCGTCGAGACCCACGGTGATGAACTGGGCCAGGCGGGTGCCCGCCTCGTCGAGCACACCGAGCGCGCCGTACCGGGCGTTGACCAACGAGACCGCCGACTCGATGATGTGGCGGAGGACGCTCTCGAGCTTGAGGTCGGAACCGACGGTGACCACCGCATCGAGGAGCTGGCGTAGGCTCCGCGGGCCTGCGTAGGCGGGCTGGGACACGCACGTGAGGGTACGGCAGGAGTTAGTCGAAGGGTGAGCGACCACGGCCGCGACACGGGTTTTCCTTCTCGATGACCACGAGGTCGTACGCCGTGGGCTCCGGGAGCTGCTCGAGGGTGAGGGCGACTTCGTCGTCGTCGGTGAGGCCGGCACCGCCGAGGAGGCGCTGACCCGCATCCCGGCGACCGGTCCTGACGTCGCCGTCCTCGACGTGCGCCTGCCCGATGGCAACGGCGTCGAGGTGTGCCGGGAGATCCGTTCGCACCATCCCGAGGTCCGTTGCCTGATCCTGACGTCGTTCGCCGACGACGAGGCGCTGTTCGCCGCGATCCTCGCCGGGGCCTCGGGCTACGTGCTCAAGCAGGTCAAGGGGGCCGATCTCGTGAACGGGATCCGCCGGGTTGCCGCGGGGCAGTCGCTGCTCGATCCGGCTATCACGGCCCGGGTGCTCGAGCGACTCCGGACGCCGGTGGCGTCCGACTCACAGCTGGAGGGCCTCACCGAGCAGGAACGGAGGATCCTCGACCTCATCGCCGAGGGCCTCACCAACCGCCAGATCGGCGAGCGCATGTTCCTCGCCGAGAAGACGGTGAAGAACTACGTCTCCAACATCTTGATGAAGCTCGGCATGAGCCGGCGGGCCGAGGCGGCCGCCTATGCCGCCCGCCTCGCCGAACGCCGCCGCCGCCCCGAGGACGAGAACTACTAGTCGAGGCGCCTCGAGGCGCCTCGGCCGCTGGGCGCGGGTCAAGGTCTCCCTGATTTCCACTAACTGGTGGAAATCAGGTTAGGCTGGAACCGTGATCACGAAGACGGAGCAGGTCTGGCGCCACCTGATCGTCGGGGCGCTGGAGGAGAACCGCCGGCGCTGGGACTCCGTCACCGCGCTGGCCGAAGAGCTGGGCTTGGGCATCTCGACCGTTCACAGGGCCCTGGCGCATCCGACCGAGATCGGAGCGGTCGTCCTTCGGCCGATCGGCGGGGTCCGGGTACTCGACCCCGGACGGCTCCTGATCGCCTGGGCTGGCCGGCGCCGGCTCTCAGGCGATGTCGTTCGTCGGTTTCGCGTGTGCGCGGCGGCTCCCGAGGTCGAGCAGGACATGCATGGGGCCGACGCTGTCCTCGGCGGTTTCGGGGCGGTTGTAGCCCGGCTCGGTGGGAACACCATCGCTGACTACGAGTCGGTGCTGGTCTACGGCGAGCCAGGGCTACGAGCGGCTATTGCACCTGACGAGGATGGCCGAACCGTGGTCACCGTGTTGGAGCCGGACCCTCTCCTCGCACGCTACGGGCCGACGACGCCGCTCGCTCAGTCCTGGGTCGACCTGTTCAACACGCCGGGATGGCAGGCCGCCCGTTTCGTTCACACGCTGCTCCCTCGGCTCGTGACCGATGCCGTCACGGGACTTCTACCCGTCTGAGTTCACCGCCCGCAGCCGGGCGGTGCTCGACGAGGTACGAGCCATCGTCCCCGGGGCGGTGCTCATCGGGGGATGGGGCACCTGGGCGCGTACACGTGGCCCGATGAGCCACGACGTCGACCTCATTCTGAGCAGGGGCGAGCTCGACGTGTTGAGCCAGCAGGTCGAGGACCTGAGCGCCACGAGCCACTTCGGCGGCCGGACGTGGCGGGCCCGCCGCAAGGATGTCCACCTCGACCTCTACGTCCCCTACGAGTCGACGCTCGGCCAGCGCCTGGAGCTCCGGGTTGAGGCCCTGATGTCGCGGCAGGAGGAGGTCGAGGGGTGGCGGGTGCTGGACCTGCCGGCCCACACGTGCACGAAGTTCGCCGCGCTTCTGGACCGGCCCGACTCGGACCCCGGCGAGAAGGACCGCCACGAGATCGTCGGCCTCCTCGGCCTGGGAGTGGACGCGTCAGAGGCAGCCGCCGTGCTCCACGAGGCGTCGAAGCGGACTCCGGAAGAGCTGCCGGCGCTGGTCGACAGGGCGTTCGGCTACCTCCAAGACCTCGATCTCGACCGTCGGGGCCGGGCGGGGCTGCGCGAGGCGGCTGCGAGGTGGCAGCAAGGGCTGGTGGGCCCAAGGTAAGTCGGCGGCCGGGGGGCATGCCGGGTCCGTCACCAGGGCGACGTGCGGCGTGTGGATCGAGAGCGCCGGCGCGCCGTGCGGGCTGCAGCCTCGCCATCGCGGCAACCACCGTTCCCGTTCATAGGATCCTGCGCGCACGCGCTCTCGTCCGTGTGCGGGTCGGCCTCCTGCCGCTCGACCTTTGCGTGCATCGGAACTTAGACGCCTGGCGACTTCCCATCGCCGCTTGGCAAGGGTCGTTACCGGTGCGGAATCGCGATGCTCCAGGTGGTCTGGGGCCCCGCCTATGGCCACGAGACGAACTACCTTCGTGTCCACCTGGCCCACATCCGCCGCGAGCTGGAGCCCGACCCGGCGCGGCCTCGCTACTTCCGCACCGACCCGGCCATGGGCT
>JBOGIC010000621.1:0-8651 GCA_050744985.1 Acidimicrobiales bacterium | reverse complement strand
TCGACGTCGGACGTGACCAGCAGCTGTTCACCCCCTCCCACACGATGATCGTCGCCGGGTTGGGCGGGCTGATCTTCGCCGCCGCCATCGCCATCCTGTTCGCCTCGCTGGACGAGGCCGAGGTCGGCGTCCGCATCGGCTTCATCCGGGTGCCGTGGTCGGCCATGAGCCTGATGGCCTTCGGCATCGGCGGGCTGGCGGCGTTCCCCCTCGACGCCATGTGGCACAACGCCTACGGCGTCGATGTCACCCTCTGGAGCCCCAGCCACCTGCAACTGGTGTTCGGCGGCTCGCTGGCCACCATCACACTGTGGTTGATGATGCGGGAGGGCCGCCGGATGGAGGCAACGCCCTGGCACGGCTACAAGCCCGAGCTGACCCTGCTCGGCCGGGTCATCCAGATCACCGTGCTGGGCGCCGTCCTGGTCGGCCTGTCGGTCGTGCAGGGCGAGTTCGACTTCGGCGTCCCGCAGTTCCAGGTGCTGTACCTGCCGATCCTCATCGCCGCCGCCGGCGGGCTCGCCCTGGTGCTGGCCCGCATCGCCGCCGGTCCCTGGGGTGCGGTGAAGACCGTCATCGCCTTCCTGATCATCCGCGGCGTCATCGCCATGCTGGTCGGCGGCCCGTTCAACCTGACCATCCCCCGGTTCCCGACCTACATCGTCTCGGCCGGGCTCGTCGAGGGTGTGGCCTACCTGCTCGGGACCCAGAACCGCCTGCGCTTCTCGCTGGTGTCCGGGGCCCTGGTCGGCACGATCGGCGTCTTCGCCGAGGTCGTCTACCTGAGCAGCCTGGCCGAGGTCAGCCCCACCAGCGCCGGGCTGGCCAAGGCGGCCATCCTGGCGCCCATCACCGCCATCGCCGCCGCCGTCCTGGGCGGGGCGCTGGCCCGGCCCGTCGGTGGCGGCAAGCAGGTCCCGGCCGTGGCTGCGCTCGCCGGTGGTCTGGTGCTGCTGGCGGCCGTCGCCTATCCCCTCCCCCGCAAGGTCGGACCGGTCGAGGCCGACATCCGGCTGCAGCCGGCGGGTGAACGGGCGATCGTCGAGGTGCAACTGACGCCGGCCGACGCCGCCGACTCCGCCACTGCCTTCGGCGTCGTGTCGTGGCAGGGCGGGGGCCGGGTCTCCGCCGCCCTCGAGGAGATCGGGCCTGGCCGGTTCGTCTCGTCCAAGCCCCTCCCGGTCAGCGGCGAGTGGAAGACCATCGTCGGCCTGCAGCGCGGCGACCAGGTGATGGCCGCCCCCGTCTACCTCCCCGCCGACCCCGAAATCGGGGCGCCGGAGGTGCCGGCCCTGCCCGAACGGCACGAGACCTTCGCCCGCAACACCACCTGGCTGCTGCGGGAGACCAGGGCGGGGGCGCCGTGGGCCGCCAACGTGGCGTACACGGGCCTGGGCGGCATCATCCTCGTCTGGATCGGGCTCTACGTTCTCTGTGCCTACAAGCTCACGCCGACCGACGACGACCAGGAGGAGTTCGCCGAACCCAACCTCTTCCCCACGAGCCGGACGCCTCAGCCGCAGCCCCAGCCCGCGCCCGCCGGCCACGGGCATGGCAACGGGCAGGAGCAGGAGTACGAGGTGGACGGCCGCTACGGCCTGACGCACCGCCAGATCGTCGCCGCCAGTTGGGGCGCCAAGGAGCGCCCACCCGGGGACAACTGACCGCCGGCGCAGTGACCGGCCGGTGCTCGGGCCTACCGTCAGGTCCGGCCATCGGCCGGTTTTTCCCGTACGGTCTGGTCTCGCATGGCAACCCCACAGGTGGACTGGCCCGCGGCCCAGGCGGCCGTGGCTTCGGCGTCCGGCCGGCTTGCCACGCTGCTGCGGTCGGTCCAGCATCCGGAGGCGCCGGCCCTCGGCCGCTGGAACCTCACCGAGGTGGCCGTCCATCTGTCGCACACCCTCGACGCCACGGTGGCCATGGCCAGCGGCGCGGGGGTCGGGCTGAGCGACCTGTGGGACCTGTCCACGCTCAACCAGATGCTGGTCACCGCCGAGGGCGAGCGCGACCTCCCGGCGCTGGCCGACCGCATCGTCACCACGAGCACACGCCTGGTGGCGCTGGCCCGGGCCGCCGCCGAGGACGACCTGCGGCCGTGGCTCCTGCCCGCCGTCGAGCTGCCGTTCTCGACGCTCACCTGCCAGGCGCTGAGCGAGCTCATCGTCCACGGACACGACATCGCCAAGGCCGAGGGCGCGCCGTGGCCGATCAGGCGGGCCGACGCGTCGATGGTGCTGCGGGGCTACCTGTTCCCGGTGCTGGGCGCCGCCGGCTCGGCGCTGGTGAACAAGGAGGCCGCGGCGGGAGTCAAGGCCACCTATGACATCCACCTCCGCGGCGGCGGGCGGGCGATGTTCCGGTTCGACGACGGTCTGTCGGTCACGCCGGGCCCCGCCACCCCGCCCGTCGACTGCCATCTCTCGGTCGACCCCGCCACGTTCCTCCTCGTGGCGTGGGGACGGATGAACCAGGCGGGCGGGATCGCCACGGGAAAGCTGTTCGCCTACGGCCGCAAGCCGTGGCTCGGCCTCAAGCTGCGCAGCCTCCTCCGCAACCCTTGACCGTGGCGGGACTGCGTCAACGCCTGCACCGGGCCCGGGACGTCGCCCACGAGGCGCGGAAGCGCTCCATGGCGGTCGAGGCCGCCTTCTCGACCTACGAGCGCGACCGTGAGGCCGTCGGCAACGTGCTGGCCGGCGCCGTGGCGTTCCGGTTGTTCGTGTACCTCCTGCCGGTCGTGCTGGTGGCGATCGCCCTGCTCGGCATCCTCGTCAGCTTCGACCCGAACAGCCCCGAGGATCTGAGCCGCAGCGTCGGCATGAGCACGTACCTCGTCACCTCGGTCGGCACCGCGGCGGACCAGTCGCACAAGAGCCTCTGGGTGCTCGTGCCCCTCGCCATCATCGCCGTGGTGACGGCGGGGTCGGCGGCGGCGAAGGTCGTGCGAGCCATCAGCGCGCTCGCTTGGCGCCAGCCGATCACCCGGATGCGCCACATCCCGGGGGCGGCGGCCGCCGCCTTCGGGGTCGCGGTCATCGCCGTGCTGGTGCTGGCGGTGGACAACCGGCTGCGCTCCGAGTCGCCGGTTATCGCCTTCACCGCCGCCATCGCCAGCGGGTTCGTCTTCTTCGTCGTGTGGCTCGGCGTGTCGCTGCTCCTGCCGCACGGCGACGCGCCGTGGAAGGCGCTGATACCGGGGGCCATCCTCGTCGCCAGTGGCATCCAGGCCCTGCACCTGGTGAGCCTCTACTACCTCGGCAGCCGCATCCAGTCGTCGTCGGAGCTGTACGGGCCGCTCGGGGCGGGCGCGGCCATGCTCGGCTTCCTCTACCTGGTCGGCCGGCTGCTCGTCGCCGGCGCCATGCTCAATGCCACGCTGTACGACCTGAAGACGCGCCGTAGCGAAACGTGATGTGCCACCATGGCCTGGGGGAGGGAGGACGCCATGGAAGACAGCGCACCAGTCGCCGGTATCGGCGTTCAGGCCACGCAGGCCGGTGACGGCGTTCAGGCCACGCAGGCCGGCCCGTCGGTCGTCGCCCGCGTGCGTGAGATGGTCACGCCCAAGCGCGTCGCGCTCACCGTCGCCGGCATGGGCGTCGCCGCCTGGGCCTTCGAGGAGATCTCGTGGCGCCTGTGGCGCGTCCGCTGGGGGTACTCGCGGGCCATCACCGGCGCCGTCGTCCGCCGCATCGACCGCTGGTAGGCGGCGCCTACAGCAGGTGTGTGTGGCGCATGTGGCGGAACGCGAGCACGCCCGGCAGGATCGGCAGCCAGAACGTGGCGATGCGGAAGCACAGCACGCCCGCCAGGGCGGTCGCGGCCGGCACGCCGAGGGCGGTGAGGCCGGCGGTGAGCGCCGCCTCCATCACGCCCAGGCCGCCCGGCACCGGGACGACGTTGGCCACCACCACCCCGCCCAGGTAGACGAGGGCGGCTTCGGAGAACGAGGCGTCGGCGCCGACGGCCCGGAGCGAGAAGTCGAAGGCGACGATGTAGAGGCCGGTGACGCACGTGGCGCCCAGAACAAGCCCGGCGAGGTGGGTGGGCTGCGTGGCCACCCGCTTCAGCCCGGCCAACACCTTCTCCACCTGCGGCCGCACCGCCCGGCGCACGGCCGGGACCGCGATCGCCGCGCCGCCGGCGAGCACGAGTAGCGCCGCACCGGCGACGATGGCCCAGACCGGCGGGAGCGTGATCGAGTCGGCGCGCGAGCCCACCAGCAGGCCGGTGACGACCAGGCCGAGCATGTGGACGAGGAAGCCCATGGCCGAGCTCAGGGCCACGAACGAGCCGGCCTCGGGCAGCCCGAAGCCGCACCGCTGGAGGTAGCGGACGCTGGTGGCGACACCACCGACGCCGGCGGGCGTGATCCGGTTGGCGAACGAGCCGGCCAGCGCGTTCTCGACCGTGTGCACCGGGTTGAGCCGGTCGGGCACGGCGCCCTGGAGCTGGAGCGCCGCCGCCGCGTAGGTGAGAGCGGACGCGAGGACGGCGGCGAGCAGCCAGGGCCAGTCGGCGTCCAGGATGACGTTCCACGCCTTGTCCAGCTCGCCGAACTGGGGGATCAGCACGTAGAGAGCCACGCCCACGACCGCGAGGTAGGCCAGCGTGCGCGGCCGGATACGGGGCAGGGTCTCGAGCTCCGGGACGTCGACCCCGGTGGCCTTGGCCGCCTCGTCGCGCAACCGGGCGAGCAGGTGGTCCTGCTGGCGGCAGGCCTGCCTCGTCGCCCGCGACAGCGCCAGCGGCTGGAGCAGCGGGAGGGCCGCCGTCAGGGCCTCGGCACCGAGCACGTCGACCGCCGCCCGCACCGACCGCTCGACGCCGGCGACCGTGGCCAGCCCGGCGAGCAGCTCGGCGACGTCCCGGGCGAGGGCCCGGTCGGACGCCTCCGACTCGGCGGCGCCGAAGTCGACGATCCAGGCCCCTCCCTCCCCGTCGACGATGAGGTTGGCCAGCCGGAGGTCACGGTGGGCGATGCGGGCGGCGCGCAGCTTCGCCACCTCGCGCCAGAGCCGTTCGAGCGTGTCGTCGGTGAGCGCCGCCGGGCCCAGGTCCCGGATCGGCGTCCCCTCGACCAGCTCCTCGGCCAGCGCCGCCATGCCGTCGGAGACCGGCCCGGCCAGCACCACCCGGGGCGTCGACACCCGCTCCCGGGTCGCCAGCAGCGACAGGAAGGCCTCGTGCTCGACGATCCGGCGCGACGACAGGAACGGCGCGTCGTCCTCGACCCCGCGGTAGGAGATGTGCCGCCACGCCTTGAACAGGGCGTCGGCGTCCCGCTCGTCGTTGCTCACCACCCGGGTGACGAGGCGCCGGTCGGCCCCCGTGTCGACGATGTAGGACTGCGGTCCCGTCACCTGCACGGAGACGACGTCGATGGCGTGGGCGGCAAACAGACGGCGCAGGGCGTCGACGCTGGGCCGTCGCGCCGGCGATCCGACGGCCAGGTTGGCGGCCGAGCCGGCCGCCCAGCCCAGCGCCCACCCGCCGAGCACATCGAGGGGGAGGTGGGCGCCCACGTACATGCGGGCGATCCCGACGAGCAGCACCAGCCCCCACGCCGCCCGGCGGCCCCACCGCGGCAGGTAGGGCGCCAGCACGGTGGCCAGCGCGGCCGACACCGCGCTGTGGCCCGACGGGAACCCCAGCCCCTCGGCCGGTGCGCCCCGGACGATGGTGTCGAAGAGGTTGAACGGGCGGGGCCGGTCGATGACGACCTTGAGCACCTTGGCCCCGAACCAGGCGGCCGTGCCGGCGATCGCGAACGCCAGCGCCAGACGGAACCGGCGCACGACCAGGGCGGCGGCCGTGACGACGATCACCGCCGGGAACGCGCCCGCCTGCTGCACCGTCGCGAAGAACGAGTGCAAGGCGCGGGGCAAGCCGTTGAACAGGTGGAACCAGTTCCGCTCGACGTCGCTCAGCGGGTCCTGCAGCGCGAGCAGGCACGTGATGCCCACCACCACGAGCCCCAGGACGATGCGCACCACGTCCCCGCCGTGACGCTCGACGCGGCTGTCCACGCGGCCGATGATGCCCCGAATCGGTCCGGCCGCGCCGGGCGGCAGGACGGCGCCCCCTCAGCCCCTACGCTGCATCCATGGCCCCGGCTGCGAGATCTCTACAAGCGCGCCTGGAGAAGTCGTTACCGCCGCGCGCCCCTCGCGACGACACGCCGGCGATCCTCGACCCGGTGCGGCTGCTCCGGTCGCTCGAGGAGAGCGGGCGGTTCCACCGTGACCGAATGCTGGGGCGCATCTTCCATCCCGGCCGGGTGTCGCTGCGGGAGAACACCGAGACCGACAGCCTGCACATCGTCGTGCACGACAACCGGGTCCTGGCCCACGTCGACCGCGTGTCACCGCTGGGCACCAAAGCCGAGGGACCGCCGCGCTACTCGCTGCGGGCGGCGGCGGCGCACAACGTGCTCGGCATGGCCCAGGACCTGTTGCGCCTGGTGCGCGGTCGCCAGGGGGACCACCGCTCGAACCTGGCCTGTGAATGGCTGGGGGACAGTGGCGCCGGCGTCACCGAGCGGGCGGCCCTGCTCGACCCGGCCACGTCCGCCTGGAGCGTCCACCTCGAGGTCGGGGTCACGGGCACGCTGAACGGCGCCCGGCTCCGGGCCGCCATGGAGCGGGCGTTCGGGCGCCGGCCGTTCGACCACGACCCCCTCGACGTCGTCGAATGCCGCGACGACGCCGCCCTGGGCGCGGCGCGCAGTGAGCTGCAGGCGAGGCCGGCGACGATGACCGAGTGGCCGCCCCTGCGGGCGCGGCTCGCGCATCACCCCGGTGGTGACGTGCTCATGCTCAACCTCAACCACGCCGCCAGCGACGGGTTCGCGGCCGTCGCCGTGCTGCGGTCGATCGCGGCCGCGTACGCCGGCGACGACGACCCCCAGGCGCCGAAGCCCGACTTCCTGGCCACACGTGACCTGCCGGTGCGGCCGTACACGGGTGACGACTCGATGCTGCTGCGCTGGTACCACACGCTCGTCGAGCAGCTGCGCGACCTGCTGGCCTACCCGGCCCGCCTGGCGCCCGACCACGCCCGCGACACCCCGGGCTACGGCATCCACCTCGTACAGCTCTCGCCGGAGGACACGCGCCGCGTCGTCAACGCCGACCGCCCGGGCACCAGCCGCAACATCCTCCTCGCCAGCCTCCACCTCGCCATCGGCGACTGGAACCTGCGCCACGGCACACCCGGACGCCGCATCGGGGTGCTCGTGCCCGTCAACCTGCGCCCGATCTCGTGGCCCGAGCACCTCATCGGCAACTTCTCGGTGACGGCCCGGGTCTCCACGGGCCGGCGCCAGCGGGCGGGGCGCGCCTCGGCGCTCAAGGCGGTCACGGCGGAGACGACCCGCAACAAGAAGGGCCGCACAGGCATCGCGCTGGTGGAGGCCCTGGAGCGGGCCGGGCTGTTGCCGCTGTGGGCCAAGCAGTCGCTGATCGTGCTCCAGCCGCTCACCCGCAATCGCAAGGTCGACACCGCCATGCTGGCCAACCTCGGCCACCTCGACGACCCGCCCTCGTTCGGCGAGGCCGCGGGCGAGCCGGTGGAGATGTGGTTCTCCCTCCCGGCCCGGGCGCCGGAGAGCCTGTGCGTCGGCGCCGTCACGGTGAACGGCCGGATGCACCTGGCGTTCCGGTACCCGCACCGGATCTTCTCCCCCGACGCCGTCCGCCGTTTCGCCGACTACTTCCTTGCCCAGATCCGCCTCATGGGGACCGACGACTGGTAACCCCTCCCCCGTTTCCGTTCTTGTAAGCCTCAGCCACCGAAACGGTGGCTGAGGCTTACAAGAACATCCTGGAGCCAGCCCAGGACGGTCGCCCGATCGCTCGGGAGCGGGAGCTGGGCGCCGCGGAACGTGGTGGCGTTCCAGCGGGGGTCGTCGGGGACGGCGTCGGGGCTCCAGAGCGACACGTAGGCATACGGCGCCTCACCAGGCGCGAAGCCGGGCGAGAACCCGTAGCTGGCGCGGGTGTCGCCCGCCCCGATGTCGACGGCGGCGTCGAAGTGCTCGGGCCACAACTGCACGCGCCCGGCCTCGACGGCAGCCGGGTCGGCCCGCAGCTCCTCGAGCACCGACCAGGCCAGGCCGAACCAGTCGGCGAGCCAGGCGGCGGCGTCCGCGTCCACGACGAGGGGCTCGTCGGGGTCGGCGGGCTCGGGCGGGTCGTGCAGCTGCAAGGCCGCGACCCAGCCCAGGTCGGGCGGACCGTCCAGCGCGAGGCGAGCGGCCTCGGCCAGCGAGGTCAGCGGCGCCGCCTCCGCGCCGGCCACGAGCCGCGTGCCCTCGACACGCACCTGGCGGTCGTCGCCGAAGAACGGCGTGCCGAAGCCGCCTCGCGTCCAGCGCAGGCCAATCTTGCCGTTGGCCCGGAAGCGGGCCGGCGCGACGACGTGCGTCGCGACCCGGTGCAGGCTGCGGCGCGTCTCCTCGAGCGCGGCCGGCGGTGCGCCCAACCGGCGGTACGCACCGAGCCAGCGCTCGGCCGCCCACTCGCGGTGCTCCGGATGGTCGGTGAGCCATGCGTCCCACGTCTGGTCCCCGCCGACCGGCGACACACAGGGCCGCCCGCTCCCCTCGCTCACGACGGGGTCGTCGGCGAACCACGGCGCCTCGTTGA
>JBOGIC010000620.1:0-8185 GCA_050744985.1 Acidimicrobiales bacterium | reverse complement strand
GTGTTCGACGACAGCGACGACCTGGCGGCGGTCGCGGCCGGCGTCTCGCGGTTCCTCGCCGTGGAGTCGTGCGGGCAGTGCACGCCGAGCAAGCAGGACGGCCTCCTCCTCGCCGACCTGCTGGGCAAGGTCTGCCGCAACGAGGCCCGCGACCACGACCTGGCCGAGATCACCAAGCGCGCCTCGACCGTCGGCGATCGCGCCCGCTGCTACCTGGCCCTCCAGCACCAGGCGGTGGTCACCAGCATCGTGGAGCGCTTCGGCGACGCGCTCACGGCCCACCTGGAGCAGGCCGCCGACAAGGTCGAGCCGGCGCTGGTCGCCGAACTGGTCGACGTCTCGGCGGGGAGGGCCACCGTCGACGAGCACTTCCGCGACAAGCAGCCCGACTGGACCTACGACGAGACGTACTCGGGCCAGGCCCCGGCCGACCGCTTCGCCGAACACCGCGCCGACCGGTAGCCGTTCTTGTAAGCCGAAACCACCGATCCGGTGGTTTCGGCTTACAAGAACGCTACGGGGGTCTGGACCCGCCGGTGGATGCCCGCCTCGCGGCGGTACCCGACGATGCGCCCCACGGCGACGGCGGCCGTCTCGCGCAAGAGGTGGCGCGCCTCGCTGCTGCCCGTGATCGGGCTCGTGCGGGTCGGCGACGGGTGGCCGTCGAGGCCCAGTTCGTGGGCGATGGCGTCGATGCGGTACGAGTGGAAGGCGTCCGAGACGAGAAGCACGCGGGTGATGTCCCGGTCCTTCAGGAACTGCGAGGCCGCCGCCAGCGACTCCCACGAGGTCGTGCCGTCCACCTCGCGCAGGATCTGCTCGTCGGGCACGCCCTGGGCGATGAGGTAGTTGGCCGACGCCGTCGCCTCGGTGAACTGGTCGCCGGGCTGCTTGCCGCCGGTGACCACGATGTACGGTGCCAGCCCGTCCTCCCACAGGCTCACGGCGTGATCGAGCCGGGCCTGCAGGATCGACGAGGGCACCCCGTTGAACTGCGCCGCCCCCAACACGACGATCGCCTCGGCCTCACGGGCGTCGTCGCGTCGCGACGTCTGCCACACCTGGACGAACGTGGTGGCCAGGTAGGCGACGAGCACCCCCACGACGAGGAGACCGAGCTTGACGAGCCGGATCACTCGTCGCCCCGAGGCTGCTTCAGCCGGCTCCTCGCTCTCTCGAGGCGCTCGAGGGCACAGTCTCGGCCCAACGCCTCCAGCGACTCGAACAGCGGCGGCCCGACGTTGCGCCCGGTGACCGCGACGCGGACCGGGGCCTGCGCCTTGGCGAGCTTCAGGTTGTGGCGGCTGGCGATCTCCAGGGTGGCATCGTGCAACCTTTGCGCGTCCCAGGGACCGGCGGCGTACTCGGCCAACGCGTCCTCCACGATCGCCGCGGCAAACGGACTGCCCATGACCTTTTCCCATGCCGCCGGGTCGTCAACCGGCTCCTCGAGGAAGACGAAGTCGACGGCGGCCGGGACCTCGGCCAGGGTGCGCACCCGCTGTTGCACGTGCGGCGCCAGCTTCTCGAACGCGGCCAGGTCGAAGCGCTCGGGCGGCCACGGCGGCTCCGACTCGAGCCACGGCAGCGACTCCCGCACGAAGTCCTTCTCCGACAGGGCCCGGATGTACTCGGAGTTCACGTGGTCGAGCTTCTGCACATCGAAGAACGCCGCCGAGGGCTTCACGTCCTCGGGCCGGAACGCCCGGACCATCTCCGCGATGGGTAGCACCTCGCGGTCGTCGCCCGGTGCCCACCCGAGCAGGGCGATGTAGTTCCGCAAGGCCTCGGGCAGGTAGCCCCGCTCCCGGAACTCCTCGACGGCGACACTGTGGTAGCGCTTCGACAGCGGGCGGCGCTTCTCGTCGACGATGAGGGGCAGGTGGGCGTACGCCGGCTCCTCCCCCATGCCGAGGGCGGCGCGCATCATCGACACGCGCGGAGTCACGGACAACAGGTCCTCGCCCCGGATGACGTGGCTCACATCCATGTCGACGTCGTCGACCAGGTTGGGGACGTAGATCGTCGGCGATCCGTCCGCGCGCACGATCACAAAATCCTCGATCGAGTCGTGGGCGAAGGCCACGTCGCCCCGGATGAGGTCGTGCACCACGGTCTCGCCTTCGTCCGGTGTCCGGAAGCGCAGCCCCCGGCCGGGCGCGCGTTCGAGGCCGCGGTCGCGGCAGTAGCCGTCGTACGCCGCCTTCGGCCGCCCAACCCGTGCGTCGATGTCCTCACGCGTGCACTCGCACCAGTAGGCATGGCCGGCGGCGACCAGCTCACCGACGACCTCGGAGTAGCGGTCGAAGCGCTGTGACTGGCGCAGCGGGCCCTCGTCCCAATCGAGGCCGAGCCAGTGCAGCGTGGTGACGATCCCGTCGACCAGCACGTCGCGCGAGCGCTCGGGATCGGTGTCCTCGATGCGCAGGATGAACACGCCGCCGGTGCCCCGAGCGAACAGCCAGTTGAACAGCGCGACACGCGCTCCGCCCACGTGCAGGTACCCGGTGGGCGACGGCGCAAAGCGAACTCGGGGGAGCGCCACCGCGTCCGACGGTAGCCTCAACGACTGATGGCCAAGAGCGTTTTGACGCCCCAGAGCGAGAACTTCCCGCAGTGGTACCAGGACGTGGTCGCCCGCGCCGAGCTGGCCGACAACGGCCCCGTCCGCGGCACGATGGTCGTGCGGCCCTACGGGTACGCGATCTGGGAGCGGATGCAGCGCGAGCTCGACGACCGCATCAAGGCCGCGGGGGCGCGCAATGCGTACTTCCCGCTGCTGATCCCGGAGTCGTACTTCCGCCGGGAAGCCGAGCACGTCGAGGGCTTCAGTCCCGAGCTGGCCGTCGTCACCCACGGCGGCGGCAAGGAGCTGGAGGAGCCCGCCGTGGTGCGGCCGACCAGCGAGACCATCATCGATTTCTACTTCGCCAAGTGGGTCCAGAGCCACCGCGACCTGCCGCTGCTCGTCAATCAGTGGGCCAACGTCGTGCGCTGGGAACTGCGGCCGCGCCTGTTCCTCCGTACGACGGAGTTCCTCTGGCAGGAGGGCCACACGTGCCACGCCTCGGAGGCGGACGCCCGGGCGTACTCGCTGCGCATCCTCAACGACGTGTACGAGCGCTTCGCCGTCGACGTCCTGGGGATCCCCGTGCTGATCGGCCGCAAGACCGAGCGCGAGCGCTTCGCCGGGGCCAACGCCACCTACACCATCGAGGGCATGATGGGTGACGGCAAGGCGCTGCAGATGGGCACGAGCCACGAGCTGGGCCAGAACTTCGCCCGCACGTTCGAGATCCAGTTCCAGGACGAAAACGGCGCCAACCAGTTCGTGTGGCAGACCTCGTGGGGCGTGTCGACCCGCCTCGTGGGTGCGCTGATCATGGCCCACGGTGACGACGCCGGCCTCCGGCTGCCGCCGCGGCTGGCGCCCGTGCAGGTCGTCGTGGTGCTGGCGCGGGACGAGGAAGGTGCCGGTGAGCAGGCGGCGGCACTGTCGCGCGAGCTGGAAGGTGCCGGCCTGCGGGTCGAGCTCGACACCCGCACCGGCGTGTCGTTCGGCCGGCGCGCCGTGGACTGGGAGCTGAAGGGCGTCCCGGTGCGTATCGAGGTCGGGCCGCGCGACCTCGCCGCCGGTGCGGCGACGCTGGTACGCCGGGACACGACCGACAAGGCCCCGGTGCCCCTCGACGGCATCGTGAAGGAGTCCATCGCCGCGCTCGACGCCATCCAGGCCGCGCTCCACCAGGAAGCCCTCGACCGGCGCGAGGCCAACACGGCCGACGTGGCCACCGTCGACGAGGCCCTGGAGGCCACGCAGACCGGCTTCGCCCGCATCCCGTGGGACGTGGCGCGCGACGCCGAGACGAAGCTCAACGAGTCGGCGGTGACGGTCCGCTGCCTCCAGCGTGAGGACGGGACGATGCCGTCGTCGTCGTCCGAGCCCGGCCTCGTCGCCGTGGTGGCGCGGGCCTACTGACCCGACGGTCAGCGCTCAGGCGCCGAAGCAGACGAACGACGCCGCCGTGGCGGCGGCCTGGGGCCCGGAATCAGCGGCTACGGCGTGGGCGCCGGCGAGGGCCGCGGCCGGCTCGGCTCCGGCGGCCAAGCGGCGGTGGAAGTCCACCATCAGCGCGCGCGTCTCGATGTCGCCCACCATGAGCATGCTGGCGACGAGCGTCGCCGTGCCCAGGGCGAACAGCGCGGCCGACAGGCCCATCAGTTCGTTGCCGGGACGGACCACCGACATCCCGCCGTGGCACGCCGACAGGACCATCCGCTGCGGGGCGTGGGCCAGGCGCTCCAGCTCGTAGACCGTCAGCGGGCCGTCGCTGAGCCGCAATGACGAGAACAACGGGTTGTCGGCGCGGAACGTGCCGTGCGCGGCCACGTGGGCCATCCGCGCGCCGTCCAGCGCGGCGAGGACGGAGCGCGCGGTGGCCGCGTGGCCGTCGAGGCGGTGGGCGCCGGGGTAGATCCCGACGAGGTCGTCGAGCTCCTCCCGGGCGTGGGAGAGGCCGGGCCCGCCCGCCAGCACCGTCGGTCCCGTCGCGCCGTTCTGGCGACCGGCGGCTTCGAGCCAGATCGCCGCCGACGGCGCCACCGACACCGGCCGGCCGAGGCACGACGGGAGGGCGGCCCAGGGCAGCACGTGCAGCGGCCCGGTCGGCACGACCACGAGGGGCCGCTCGGGCGGGAGCCCGAGCCCACCGAGCAGGCAGGTATCCAGCATCTCCGCCGCGACCGCGAGCGCCTGTGCCATCGCATGCTGCGACCGCTCGTTGCCCTGGCCCGACGCCAAGCGGGACAGCGTGAAGCGCAGTGCGTCGATTTCCTGGTCGATCTCCGGGACCGCGCCCACGCGGCACAGCCGGGCGCGACCGTCGCCGGCGACGACGGCGTACAGGTCGCACCCGGCCTCGACGTACTCGACGAGGATGCGCGGACTCAGCCGCTGCCGCAGGTCGGCCAGCGACAGCGGGGTCGCGTCACGGTCGTTGTCGCCGCTCGCGTGCCAGGTCTTCTGGCGGATGGCGTCCTCCACGCGAGCCTTGCGCCGCAGCCAGATCTCGGTGTCCTGGCCCGTCGATGCCGCCTCGGTCAGGGCCGCATCGACCTCGCGGAGCTCGATCAGGCGGGCTGCCAACTCCTGATCGGCGGGTGGGCGCACGGGGGGCAGGCGCACGGTCGAGGCCCGGCTCCGCTCGGCCCATACGAGCACCCGCTCGGCATCGTGGCTGTCCACCGACAGGCGGACCGCCAGCCGCCCGAGGTCGTCGGCCTGGGTTCCGGCGTTGACGCGCAGCTCGGTGGCGCCCAGGCTCGCCCGGTAGCCGGCCAGCACGCGCAGCCCGGCCCGCAGCGCGCTCTGCGCGCCGTGCCGGTCACCGCGGCTCATGCGGAGCAGGGCCTCGGCGTGCCAGGCCTGGATGCGGATGCTGGTCGGCGCCCGTTGCCGGCGGCGGGCCCCCTTCTTCAGCTCGGCCTCGGCCCGCGCCACGTCGCCGCGCTCGAGGGCGATGCGGGCGGCGATGACCCGCGTGTCGGTCGACGCCGCGACCCATCCCGAACGCTCGAGCGCATCGGCCAGGGCCAGGGCGCCGCGCATGGTCTCCTCGGACCGGTCGCCCTGCGCCCACCGCACGCGCAGCCAGGTGTAGCGGGCCCTCACCTCCCACGCCGTGCGGCCCTGGGCCAGGAACGCCTCTCCCGCCAGCGCGGCGAGCTCCTCGGCCTCGGCCAGATCGCCGTCCGCCAGCGCCGCCTCGGCCACCAGCAGCCGCGCCTCGGCCCGGTCGGTCTCCATGCCCGAGTGGCCCAGCTGGTCGACGGCCCGGGCGCCGACCTCGCGGGCTTCGGCGATCAACCCGGCGCGCAGCAGCGTCTCGCAGTAGTCGAGGAGCGCCGCCGGATGCTCCACACCGAGGGCCGCCATGGCCCGCGCCGCGTCCTGGTAGGCACGCAGCGCCGCAGGCACGTCGCCCTGTCTCGCCGCCACGAACCCGCGGTTGTGGAGCGCGCAGGCCGCCTCGAACGGCAGGTCCAGCTGGCGGTAGAGACGAGCGGCCCGGCCGAGCTCGGCGTCGGCCGCCTCGAACCGGCCGGCGTAGGCGTGGAGCAGGCCACGGTTGCTCCGCACGTGGGCCTCGGTGAGGCGATCGCCGGCGCGGCGGAGGCCCGGCAGGGCCCGACGGTACGCCGCCAGCGCCTCGTCGGTCCGCCCCAGCCGCTGGAGTATCAGCCCCCGCAGGCCCTCGGCCTTGCCGGCCACGGCATCGCCGCGCCGGTTCGGGATCCTGTCCAGCTCCTCGAGCGCCAGCTCGAGCTCACCCGCGGTGGTGAGGACCCGGGCGAGGGCGTGGCGCACCTCCGCGCACAACGCGGGCACATTCGCGTCCATCGCCAGGTCGCGCGCCCGCTCCAGATGGGCACGGGCGGCCACGAGGTCATGCCGTTCACGTGCCGCCGCCCCCTCGGCCAGCTCCTCGGTTGCGAGCGCCTCCGCGTGCTCGCGGGTCACCCCACCGCCGAGACCCCCCGGGGCTACAGCACGATCCAGTCGGTGACCGTGACGAACGGGTCGTCGCCGGTCGCGCCGGTACAGCGGAAGCTGACCGGCCCCTTCGGGATCTCGTCGGCCACGAAGCGCCCGACCCGGTCGGAGTGCAGCACGTAGGAGCCGCCGGCATGGCGGACCTCCACCTGGCTGGGCTGCGGCGGCACCAGCTGGCCGACGACGCGCTGGCGCTCGGCCACGACCTCCATCTCCACGGCCACCCGCGGGCCCTGGAAGCTCAGCTGGCGGCCGGCCTCCCCGCTGCGGACACCGACCGGCGCGTTGAGCAGGGAGTCGTACACCAACTCGGCCAGCTCGGCGTCGAGCGAGCGCCGGGTAAAACAGGCTCGGAGGGACTGGAGCGTGTCATACGGCAGGGGATCGGCGAGGGCGAGCACCCGGTGCAGGTCGTCGGGCAGATCGTGGTCGTTCTCGTGGCTCATGACGCCGTTCTCCTCAGCGTGATCGCTTGCTCACCACCGACACAGGCCTTCAGCTCGGGATGGTTGCGGAGGCGCTCGAGGCAGCGTCCCCGCGTCGGCCCGATGCTACCGACCGGCATCGACAGACTGGCACTTACCTCTTCGTAACTGAAGGCGGGCTCCGCGGTCAGCATCAACAGCAGGACCCGGCAACTCGACGGAAGCGCCTGGAAGGCGCGCCACAAGGCCTGGTCGCGCTCCTTCTCGAGGATCCGGAGGTCGACTTCGTTGCCCGACACATACCGGCGGACCTCGGCCAAGGGGTCGAAGGGCACGTTCCGGTTGGCCCGGCGCAGGATCCGGAGAGACTCGTTCCGGGCTGTCACCGCCAGCCAGAGGCCCACCCGCTCGGGATCGCGCAGGTTGGTGAGGTGCTCGGCCAGCTTGAGCCACGTCGTCTGGCTGACGTCGTCGGCGTCGGCGACGGAAAGGCCCATGCTGCGGGCGATGGCCCAGATCAGGCGCGCGAACCTCTCGATGAGGACGTCCCAGGCCCCGCTGTCCCCCTCCGCGGCGGCCAACACCGCCACACCGACGTCGGTCACACCGGCATGTTAGAGGAAGAACCATGTATCAGGCGGACTCGGGCGCGCTCTGTTATGGGCCTCAAAGCATCATCGGGTTGATGGGAAAGGATCGGACTCATGCAACGTCCTCGGAGGACGACCCGGCGGCTCGTGAAGACACTGCTTTGGATAGCCGCCGTGGTGGCGCTCTGCGCGGTGGCGGGTGCGCCCATCTACATGGGGGCGTAGGCCCTTCTGGCCTGGGCCGGCGCCCGCGCGCGCCGGCCGTTCCATCTCATGCTGCTGTTTCTCCTTCCGGTCTGCGCGGGCGCAGCCATCGGGTTCTGCCGTCGCGGGCGGTTGGACCAGGTGACGCAGCTGCGGCTGCGCCTGCCGGCGCTCGTGCTGGTGGCCCTGGCCCTCCAGGCGTCGCTGGTGCGCGTCGGCTCGGCGTGGCGGCTCCCGGTGGTGCTGGGAACCTACGGGGCGGCCGGAGGATGGATGGTGCTCAACCTGGTCCGCCGTCCACGCCTCGTCCAGGTCGCGCTCGGGCTCGTCGCCGCCGGCTGGGCCCTCAACGTCGCCGTCATGGCACCCAACGGTGGCATGCCGGTGTCGGCGCACGCCCTCGCCGGCATCGG
>JBOGIC010000619.1:0-1895 GCA_050744985.1 Acidimicrobiales bacterium | reverse complement strand
CCGGATGGTGCCGATGGCGTTGGTTGCCGCCCGGCTCTGGATGTCGCCGTTGACCGGCACCGAGATCAGCATCAAGTCGGCGGCGGTCGGGCTGGTCTGCACCTGCGACGGGCCGAACAGGGGGTCGGCGGCCAGGTCGGCCCGCAAGCGCTCGACGCCCGCCTGCACGCCGGGGTTCTGGATGTCGCCCTTGACCACGATCTCGACCGGCGAGCTCAGGCCACCGGGGAAGTTGGCGGCGAGGGTCTCGAACGCCTGCTTGGCCTCGAAGCTGTCGGGCAGCGTGCTCACGCCCGAGAAGCCGGTGCGCATGTCGGTCCACGAGAACGCACAGGCCAGCAGCACCAGCACGCCGGCGCACAGGCTGATCACCGGCCGGCGCATCACCGTGCGGGTGACCCTGTCCCAGAAGCCACCGGGCGCGCCCGCTTCCCCTTGCGCGTTCCGGAACGGCACCTTCAGCTTGTTGATCTTGTCGCCCAGCGCGCCCAGCAGCGCCGGGAGCAGCGTGATGGAGGCGAGGACGGCCACGATCACCACGAAGATGGCGCCGGCGGCAAGGGACCGGAACACGGTGGAGGGCACCAGCAGCATGCCCAGCAGCGCGAGCACGACCGTCAGGCCGCTGAAGAACACGGCCCGGCTCGCCGTGGCCCCGGCCGCCTCGATGGCGTCGAGCTTGTCGAGGCCGCGGTGGCGCTCCTCCCGGAAGCGGGACGTGACGAACAGCGAGTAGTCGATCCCGACGGCCAGGCCCATCATCGAGATCATGTTGGTGACGAAGAACGAGAACTGGGAGATCTGGCCGACGAGGGCCACGATCCCGACGGCGATCGTGATGGCGGCGACGCCGACGATGACGGGCAGCGTGGCGGCGACGACGGCGCCGAACACGACGATGAGGATGATCAGCGCGGCCAGGATGCCGATCGACTCGCCCTTCTTGAGGTCTTCCTCGGCCACCCGGTTGAAGTCCTCGCTGAGGGCCGCACCGCCGAAGAACTGCGTGGTGAAGCCGGCCTGCGCCGAGTCCTCGACAACCGTGTTGAGCTCGTCGAAGTGGTCGACCGCCTTCTGCATCGGGCCGGCGACGGTGACAGGCACGATCGTGACGTGCCGGTCCTGGGACACCATCGACGGCTCGTTGGTCTCGTAGAAGCTGACCGCGGAGGTGACGACCTCGGGGCCCAGGGCGCGCAGCTTGCTCACGAGGTTGCCGACGTAGCTGCGGAAGGCGGGGTCGTCGACGGTCACCGCCGGGTTCTCGATGATGAAGACCTCGGTGTCACGCTCCGGGCCGCGTAGGTCCTCGAGCAGGTTCGACGCCTGGACCGACTCCGGTTCGTTGGTGAACTTCATCTCGGTCGTGGTCGACGACGTGCCGAGGGTCGCGTTGAACCCGATGGCGACCACGACCGCAAGGACCCAGAGCAGGATCGTCCGTTTGGGGTGCCGGCTGCTGGCTCGGGCGAGCGACTGGGTCGAGAGTGCCATTTTCCCTCCTGGCGCGTGAGGCCTTCCCTCCGTCCGCCGTTCGGGGTATCGTACGTAGTACGTACGAGTGTGGCAAGGGTGCTAGCCACACCTTGCGGGAGGTCACCGGGAGGTAACCTTGGGCACGGCCCCGCGAGCCCTTGACCGGGCATCCATCCTCGAAGCCGCGCTCGCGCTCGTCGACCGCGAGGGGATGGCCGCGCTCAACATGCGGGCGCTGGCCCAGGAGCTGGGCGTGGGCACGATGTCGCTGTACCACTACGTCCCGTCCAAAGACGCCCTGCTCGACGGCATCGTCGAGGCGCTCATGGCCGAGATCGACATCCCGTCGGAGAAGGAGGGCGACTGGGACGTGCGGGCGTCGCGCATGGCCCGCTCGCTGCGCGCCGTCGCCCTGCGCC
>JBOGIC010000618.1:0-3241 GCA_050744985.1 Acidimicrobiales bacterium | reverse complement strand
AGATGGTCCGCGCCGATCTCGGGCCCAACGTGCAGACCGACGAGTTCGCGGCCGTGGCCTTCACCGACGCCCAGCACGGCTTCGTGGGGGGGAACGGCGGTCGCATCTTCGCCACCAGCGACGGCGGCCATCACTGGGCCACGCAGCGCAAGGACACGACCGAGACGTTCCAGGCCATGGCATTCTCGACCCCGAAGCGTGGGCTGGCCGGGGGATTCACCGACTTCTCCAACGAGCGCAAGGCGTCGCTCGTGGCCACCGTCGACGGCGGGGAGACGTGGGTCGCCCGCCTGATGCCCGGCGCGATCGTGTGGGACGTCGCGTTCGCCACCCCTACGACGGCCTTCGCCGTCGGGTGCGCCGAGTGGTACCCCCCTCCCGCACAGTTGCCCTGCCAACGGTCGTTGATCGCCAAGGTCACGTTCCCGGGCGGCGAGGGGTCGGGGAGCGGCGGTGCGTCGGGGGGGTCCGGGTCTGGCGGTGGTGGGGGAGGCGGCAGCTCGGTGCCGTTCGTGCTGGTGGGGGCGGCCATCGTGTTCTTCGTTGCCGGGGCGGTGGTACTGCTCCGCGGCCGGCGGGGGGCAAGGCATTGACGAACGAGGCCCGAGCAGTCATTATGTGTCGTAGCGGCGTGTGACAACGCCCAGGACGGAGTAGCGTGGAGGCTCGCATGAGTCGCAAGGCAGTGGTCGCCGGAATAGTCGCCGTTGCCGCCGTCATGGGCGCGGCCAGCCTGGCGTGGGCCTGCACCACGTTCTCGCGCCTCGACCTGGGCGCATCGACCGCCCGGGCGGGGGCCGAGGTGGCGGTGCGCGGCGAGGACGCCGCCGTCAACGCGCCGGTCGTGCTGCGGTGGGACAGCCGCACGGCGCCCGTGATCGGCCGGGCCACCACCGACGCGGCCGGCACGTTCACCGCGACCGTGAAGGTGCCCGAGACGGCCCCCCTCGGCGTGCACGTCCTGCTGGCGACCGACGCCAATGGTGAGCTGGCGCGGGGCGCGGTCGAGGTCGTGGGCGCCGCCGGCGAGCGCACTCCCGCCCAAGCCGCCTTCCGCACCGACGCCCAGCCCGCGGCGGCCACCGACTGGCTGAAGGTCGGCACGGGCATCCTCGCCGTCGCCGCCCTGGCGATGGTGCCGCTGCTCGGCCTCGCCCTGCTGAGCCGCAAGCCGGCGCTCGCCCGCCGGTAGCACCGCTTGCCGTTGCCGGGGCGGGCCAGGCGTAAGCGCAGGAAGGCCAAAGGCCGCCTCGGCCTCTGGACCGGCATCGCCGTCGCCGTCCTGCTGGCCGCCTACGCGTTCGTCATCCTGTCGTCTCAGCCGCACGTCGGCGGCGACCGGCTCTCGCTGACGACGTTCCTCGACCTCACTCAGGAGAAGCGGATCCAGGAGGCGACGATCCTGGATGTCGACTCCTTCGTGGTCGGCACGTACCTGCGCACCGACGGGACGACCGAGGAGTACAGCACCCCGTTCCTGAAGGAGACGCGGCAGTTCCTCGTCGACACGCTGGTCGCCGAGCACATCCCGACGACGATCGACCAGCAGAACGGCAAGCGCTCGATCGAGCTGGCGAGCCTGCTGCTGCCGGCGCTCATCATCACGATCGTCTTCGTCTACCTGATCGTGTCGTTCCGCCAGGGGACGGGCCTGTTCGGCATCCGCAGCGGCGCCCGCCGTCACCGGGAGGACGCCACGCCGGTCACCTTCGCCGACGTGGCCGGCCAGGACGGGGCCGTCGAGGAACTGTCGGAGATCACGGCGTTCCTCAAGGACCCCGAGCGGTTCACGGCGCTGGGGGCGGCGGCACCGAAGGGGGTGCTCCTGTACGGGCCGCCGGGCTGCGGCAAGACACTGCTGGCCCGGGCCGTGGCGGGGGAGAGCCATGCCAGCTTCTTCTCGATCTCCGGCTCGGACTTCGTGGAGCTCTACGTCGGCGTCGGCGCCGCCCGGGTGCGCGACCTGTTCGCCGAGGCACGCGACAACGCCCCCGCCATCGTCTTCGTCGACGAGCTCGACGCCGTGGGCCGGGCGCGCGCGGCGGGCGGCTCGGCCAGCATCGGCCAGGGGGAACAGGAGCAGGCCCTCAACCAGCTGCTGACCGAGCTGGACGGGTTCTCGCCGAGCGACGGCATCATCGTGCTCGGGGCCACGAACCGTCCCGACGTGCTCGATCCTGCCCTGCTGCGGCCGGGACGCTTCGACCGCAGCGTGGGCCTCGAGCGCCCCGGCGAGTCGGCGCGCCTGGCGATCCTCACCCTGCACGCCGGCACCAAGCCCATCGAGGCGGGGGCCGACCTGGGTGCGCTCGCCCGGCGGGCCATCGGCCTGACCGGCGCCGACCTGGCCAGTGTGCTCAACGAGGCGGCCTTCCTCGCCGCCCGGGCGTCGCGCACGACGATCACCCTGGGCGACCTCGACGAGGCCCTGCAGCGCATCCTGGCCGCCCCCGAGCGCCAGCGCCGGCTGGCGATGCGCGACCGCAGCGTCGGCCGGCGCTTCGCCAGCGAGGAGCGGGTGACATTCGCCGACGTGGCCGGGGCCGGCGACGCCGTCGACGAGCTGGCCGAGGTACGGGAGTACCTGGCCGAGCCCGACCGCTACACGGGTCTCGGCGCCCGTGTGCCGCGGGGCATCCTCCTCTCGGGACCGCCGGGCTGCGGCAAGACGTTGCTCGCCCGGGCCGTGGCGGGGGAGACCAACGCGGCGTTCTTCTCGGTGGCCGCCAGCGAGTTCGTGACCATGTATACGGGCGCCGGTGCGGGCCGGCTGCGCGACCTGTTCGCCGAGGCGCGGTCGATGGCGCCGGCGATCGTGTTCATCGACGAGATCGACAGCCTGGGCGGCCGCCGATCCGACGGCCCGAGCGACAGCGAGCGGGACCAGACGCTCAACCAGTTGCTGGTCGAGCTGGACGGGTTCGAGCCGAGCGGCTCCCTGATCGTGATGGCGGCGACCAACCGGCCCGACCTGCTCGATCCGGCCCTGGTGCGGCCGGGCCGGTTCGACCGCCACGTCACGGTGACGTTGCCCGACCGGGCCGGGCGGCTGGCGATCCTCGAGCTCCACGCCCGCACCGCCCGCCTGGCGCCGGGCACCGACCTGGCGGCGGTGGCCGGGCACACGGCCGGCTTCTCGGGCGCCGACCTGGCCAACGTCGTCAACGAGGCGGCGCTGCTGGCCACCCGCCGGAGCTCCTCGTCGATCGAGACCCTCGACTTCTCCGAGGCGGTGGAACGG
>JBOGIC010000617.1:0-2528 GCA_050744985.1 Acidimicrobiales bacterium | reverse complement strand
GCGGCCGACACCCGGGAGGGTCACCAACGCGGCCATCTCGGTCGGGACCTCACCCCCGAACCGCTCCTCGAGGGCGTGGGCCATGCCGATGAGGCTGCGCGTCTTGGCCCGGAAGAACCCGGTGGGGTGGATCGCCCGCTCCAGCTCGGCGGGGTCGGCCGCCGCCATGTCGGCCGCCGTCGGGTAGCGGGCGAACAGGGCGGGCGTGACCTCGTTGACCCGCTCGTCGGTCGTCTGCGCGCTGAGGATCGTCGCCACCAGCAACTGGAACGGGTTCTCGTGCACCAGGGCGCACAGCGCCCGTTCGTCGCCCGGGTACTCGTCGGCCAGCCGGGTGACGGTCTCACGCGCCCGTCCGCGGGGCGTGCGGGGGCGGGCCATCACCGGACGGTACTGTCGCCCGGGTGCCCCGCCTGGAGATCAAGCGCCACATGGGGCAGGCCGACATCGACGCCGTCACCGAGTTGCTCGACGTGGCCGCCGAAGTCGACCATCACCACCCGCTCGGCGAGCACAAGTGGCTCGACCTCGTGCAGGGCGGTCGGGAGGGATTCGCCGGGCTCGTCGCCTGGGAGCCCGGGCACGACCACCCCGTCGGGTACGCCCAACTGAGCCGGGAGACCGACGGCACCGGCTCGTGGGCCCTCGAGTTCGTCATCGATCCCCACCATCGGGACCACGTCCCCGAGATCGGGCTCCAGCTCGTGAGCGCCGCCCTCGACGTGGTGGCGGACGAGGGCGGCGGGCACGTCCACATGTGGGTGCCGAAGCCCACGCCGCTCCACGACCGCATCGCCGAAGCCGCCGGCCTGCGCCCGGGCCGCCAGCTCCTGCAGCTCCGGCGGGCGCTGCCGTTGCCACCGGACGAGCCGGTGGATCTCCCCACGCGTCCGTTCATGCCCGGCCATGACGAGGAGGCGTGGCTGGCCGTCAACAACCGCGCCTTCCGGTGGCACGAGGAGCAGGGGAACTGGGACCTCGCGACCCTCCAGCGGCGGGAGGAGCAGGACTGGTTCGACCCGGCCGGCTTCCTGCTGCACGAGCGCAACGGGCGCCTCGCCGGGTTCTGCTGGACCAAGGTCCACGGGGACGAAAGGCCGCGCCTCGGGGAGATCTACGTCATCGCCGTAGACCCCGACTTTCAGGGCCAGGGGCTCGGTCGCCGGCTGGTGGCGGCCGGCCTCGACTGGCTGTGGCGGCACGGGCTCGAGGTGGCGATGCTCTACGTCGACCGGGACAACGGCCCCGCCGTGCGCCTCTACGAGTCGATGGGGTTCACCCGTGACCACGTCGATCAGGCGTACGTGACCGACATCGCAGCGCGTTAGCCCACGCCGGCGCCGACGATCGATCCCAGGGCGAACGTGATGGCGGCGGGCACGGCCGACAGCACCAGCTGGCGCAGCGACGAGCGGGCCACCGACCGGCCCGTGAAGCGGGCCAGGGCGGCACCGACCCCGAGGGCGGCGACGGTGCCCAGCCCGATCGACAGCACCAGCGCCACCGTCCCACTGGCGAAGAACCACGGCATGAGCGGGACGAGGGCGCCGAGCGAGAACGCCAGGAACGACGACACCGCCGCGCCGACGGGCGAGCCCAGCTCCGACGGGTCGATGCCCAGCTCCTCGCGGGCGTGAGTCTCCAGGGCGAGCTCGGGGTCGCGCATCATCTCGGTGGCCAGTTTCTCGGCCGTCTCGGGCTCGACGCCGCGCGACCGGTAGATCTGCACCAGCTCCCGCCGCTCGCTCTCCGGGCGGCGCCGGAGCTCGATCTTCTCCATCGCCAGCTCGCGCTCGAGCAGCTCGCTCTGGGCCGTCATCGACACCCACTCGCCGGCCGCCATCGACACGGCGCCGCCGATGAGCCCGGCCATGCCGGCGAGGCGCACCACGCCGGCGCCGGGCGACGCGCCGGCCACGCCGAGGATGAGGGCGATGTTGGATACGAGCCCGTCGCTGACGCCGAAGACGGCGGCGCGGGCGGCGCCGCCCTGCACCTTGCGGTGGTGGTGCTCGGGCGCCGGAGGGGGCGGGAGGCTCTCGGGTGACTGCGCCATTTCCGTGTTCAACCTACCCTCGGGGCATCCCGTTCCCGCGTTTCGACCTGAGCCTCGACGACCTCGCCGCCCTGATGCCCGGCGAGCCGGCGTACCGCGCCCGCCAGGTATGGCACGGGCTGCACCAGGGGCGGGAACCGGGCGAGATGACCGAGCTGCCGCGGGCACTGCGGGAGCGCCTCGCCGCCGAGCTGCCGCCGTCGTTGGAGCTGCGGGACCGGTCCGTGAGCGAGGGTGGCGACACGGTCAAGTGGGCGTACGGCCTGCGTGGCCCGAACGCCGCGGTAGAGACGGTGCTGATGAAGTACCGCGACCGCACGACGGTCTGCATCTCGAGCCAGGCGGGCTGCGCCATGGCCTGCACGTTCTGCGCCACCGGCCAGGCCGGGTTCACCCGGCACCTCACGGCGGGCGAGATCGTCGAACAGGTCGTGCGGGCCAAGACGGCAGACCCGACCGTGCGCAACCTGCT
>JBOGIC010000616.1:0-4309 GCA_050744985.1 Acidimicrobiales bacterium | reverse complement strand
ACGTGTCCTCGGTGGGGAGCCCGACGTAGGACTTGATGACGGCCACCTCGCCCTGGCGCACGACCAGCATCTCCCGCAGTTCGACCCTCACGAGGAACGGGTTGAGGAGGTACGAGCCGTACAGCAGTGGATCGTGCTGCAGGCCGATGCACCCACCGTTGTCGAGGAACGCCTGGTAGTCCTGGTAGTTGTCGTGCAGGTTGTTCTTGGGCCGAAGGACAGCCTGGATCACGTGGCTCGCCGTCGCCGCTTGGGAGCTCTCCATCTGCGTCACGTCCGAGAACCCGCCGATGCGGCTGGCGATGTCACCCGAGGGCGGTCCCTCGAGGGTGGTCACGACGCCGACGATGTCGCGGTCACCCTGCGGGGTGATCTGCACGACCTTGAGCGAGGCCGGGTCGACCTGGGTGATGGCGCTCTGGGTCGTCTCGGAGATCATCTTCCCGAAGATCGTCTCGCTCGTGACCACGACGAAGCCGACCGGGTGGATCGGCGCCGTCGTGCCCGGCGGCAGCACCGGCCGCTGGACGCCGCGCTGGCCGCCACCGGCGAGGAACGTGCGGATGCCGGCGAAGCTCATGAACTCGGGCTTGTAGGCCGCCGACTTCGCCCCGGTGGGGAGCGCTTCGCCCACCTGGGCGAAGACCATGCCGACGTGGTCGGGCGGCACCTGCACCCACGGGTAGCGCTCCACCCGGTAGATGGGCCACACCTTGAACCGCAGGCCGGGCATGAGAAGGTCGGCCTGGTACCCGGCCTCGCCGTCCAGGGCCACGAGTTGGTCGTCGCCCAACTTGCGCCCGATGCGCTTGGTCATCAGCCCCACCTGCGAGGGGCCGATGCTGTGGAAGCTGCGCAGGATGACGAGCAGAACGAGCACCGCCAGCACCGCAGCCAGGATCAGCAGGACAGTCATGAGGCTCCTCCTCGCTCGCCGAAGACGTCGTCGCCTCCGACCATCAGGTAGCCGAGATGCAGCCGCCCTTCACGGGCGTCGCCGTTGACGTCGAAGTCGACCCGGCCGCCGGCATAGAGAACGGGCTCGAACCCGTCCTGGGTCACGGCCCCGGCCCGCACGACCGCGTGCGGGGGGAGCCGGTCGTGGTCCCGCCAGGTCTCGTGGTCGTACCGGCCGGTCACGAAGTAGCCGCCCGCCGGGTTGAACACGTCCTCGATCACCTGGAACGTGCCCGGCTCGGCCCGGCCGCGCAGCAGCAGGCGCCGGGCACACGCCCCGGAGCTGTGGCCCCGCGGGATGGCGGCGGCCGCGTCCTGTTCCACGAACAATCCCAGGACGACGGGCTCCCCGTCGGGCACCAGGCGGGTGTCGAGCCGGCCTTCCGAGCGGGCCTTCGTGACCAGCGGGGCCCGAGCCGAGGACCGCCGGGCGTCGTCCCGGCGCCGCTCCCGCTCGGCCTCGAGGTACTCGCGGATCTCCCCGTCGCCGTAGACGCGCTCGATGATGTCCCACTGCTGGTCGGGCGGGAGCTGGTCGAAGACCGCCCGCACGATCGCCGCCCGCTCCCGCCTCGGGACGGCCTCGATGGCCTCGACGAGGTGTTCGGCGCCCGCCCCCTCGGCCCCGACGCGCCGCACCTGGTCGTTGATCTCCTTGGCCAGCTCGAGGTAGGGGCGGGCCGCCTCTATCTCGGCCTCCAGCTTCTCGAGATCCGCACGCCGCCGCGGCCTTCGCACCGGTTCCTACGCCCTGGCCGGCGGGCGCAGCAGGCGCCGGCCCATCGCCCAGCAGGCCGCGGCCACGCCCGACCCGCTACGTCCGACGCCGGCCGACGAGCGCCGGCATCGCAGCGAGGACCCGAGTCAGACTCACCGCTGCATTGTCCCGCGCCCGCCGCGCTTCGTCCACGCCCCTTACTGCGCGGTCGTCTCGGCGAGGGGGATGTCGGCATCGGCGCCGGCCAGGACCCGGAAGAGGATCGCACCGACCACGCCGCCGATGATGGGAAAGACGATGAACGCCCACAGCTGGGTGAGGGCCCAGTCGCCTTGGAAGATGGCGACCGCCAGGCTGCGCGCCGGGTTCACCGACGTGTTGTCGACAGGGATCGAGATCAGATGGATCAGCGCCAGCACCAGGCCGGCGGCCAACCCGCCGAAGCCGACGGAGAACTTGCGGTGCAGTGTCGACACGACCGTGAACAGCAGGAATGCGGTCATGACGATCTCGGTCACGGCGACCGAGGCGAGGTTGTAGCCGCCCGGCGAGTGCTCGGCATAGCCGTTCGAGGCGAACCCCGTCGCCTCCGCCGAGAACCCGTCGACCCCGTTGGCGATGATGAACAAGACCAGCGCACCGATCGCGCCACCGACCAGTTGGCCGGCGATGTAGTAGGGCGTGTCCGCCCATCGCGTCTTCTTGGCCGCGGCCAGGCCGATCGTGACCGCCGGATTGATGTGGCAGCCCGAGATCGGCCCGATGGCGTAGGCCATCACCAGCAGGCTCAGGCCGAAGGCGGCCGCCACACCCCCGAAGCCCACCTTGCTGCCGGCGAGGACCGCCGTACCGCACCCGCCCAGGACCAGGAAGCCCGTGCCAAAGGCTTCAGCCGCAATGATCCGCGTCCGCTCGTTCATGGGACCGCCTCCCTTTACGTCGTGCCCGACGCTAATGCCGAAAATCCCGTGAGCACCGGTCCGCAATGGAGCAAGCTGAGTCGGTGGAGGTGGTCGCCGCCGCCGTGGCGTTGGGGCCCGTGCTGCTCATGCTCGTGCTGCTCATCCTCCGGGTTCGCCAGCTCCAGCCGCGCCGGCCGACGACCACCACGACCGTCACGAACGTTCCGAGGGACGGCGGCGACGCCGCCGGCGTCCGAGAGCCTCGCCGCCCGCTCATCCCGGCGGGCACCGGAAGCGTCGCCCTCGAGCCTCCCGAGCCCGATGTCACCCGGGCCGGTCCCGGCGATCCGCCCCTCCGCCACCATGCCGGCCCCGGCCGGGGGCTGCTCGCCTCGTAGCCGATGAGTCCCGGCCCGTCCGGTCGTCTTCCGGGGAGAGGGATCGATCCATAAGGAGGTCCGGGTGAGCGCGCTGGACAAGGAGTTCACGGCAACCCTGCAGAAGAGCCCGAACCCGGGCGGGTGGACCTACGTGGTGATGCCGGGCTCGGCCGAGTACTTCGGTACCCGCGGGCTCGTGAAGGTCACCGGCACGGTCGACGGCCATCCGTTCCGCAGCTCGTTCATGGCCCTGGGCGACGGGACGCACAAGCTGCCCATCAAGGCCGACGTGCGCAAGGCGATTGCCAAGCAAGCGGGCGACACCGTGACCGTCCGCCTGCAGGAGCGGATCGCAGGCTGACCCGCGGCGTGGCTACCTACGTGCTGATCCCCGGTGCGGGATCGGACTCCTGGTACTGGCACCTCGTTGCCCCACGGCTGCACGACCGCGGTCACGACGTCGTGGCCGTCGATCTGCCGTGTGACGACGACGCCGCCGGCCTGGACGAGTACGCCGCCACCGTCGTCGACGCGGTGGGCGATCGGGAGGACGTGATCCTCGTCGCCCAGTCCCTCGGAGCCTTCACGGCGCCCCTGGTGTGCGACCGGATCCCGGTGAAGTTGCTCGTCCTCGTCGCGGCGATGGTGCCCCGCCCGGGCGAGACCGCCGGCGACTGGTGGGCCAACACCGGCCATGAGTTCCCCGACCCGTTCGATCCGGCGGTCGTCTTCGCCCACGATCTCCCGCCCGACGTGGCCGCCGAGTTGCCCGACCACGCAAGGGCGCAGTCAGGACGACTGTTCGAGGACCCGTGGCCGCTCGACGCCTGGCCCGACGTGCCGACGCGGTTCCTCCTCTGCCGTGACGACCGCTTCTTCCCCGCCGACTTCCAGCGCCGCGTTGTCGCCGACCGGCTCGGGATCGTCCCCGACGAGATGGGGGGCGGGCACCTTCCCGCCCTGGCGCGCCCCGACGAGCTCGTCGAGTGGCTCGAGCGCTACCGCGCCGAGGTGTGACCGTCGCCCGCGGGTCAATGGTCAACGCACCATCACGTTCGCCGGCACGATGCCGCCTCGGGCCGCAAGCGCCAGGGCCGAGTCTCCCCGATCGGGGACGCACACGGCCCGGTCCGGCGGGTTGTACGTCTGGCGGTACCAGCGGGGGGCGTACTGGCCGGCACCGTCGCCGCCCAGGCTGAAGATCTTGGCCGTGAGCGAGGCGCCCGGCAGCGTCGTGTTCCTCGACGGGTTGTTCCAGTACCACCGGCTGAAGTTCGACATGCGGGCGAACGTCCAGAGCTGGGTCGAGAGTCCGGTGCCGGTCCACGCCGTTACGGCTGGAAACTGGTTGG
>JBOGIC010000615.1:0-4774 GCA_050744985.1 Acidimicrobiales bacterium | reverse complement strand
ATGTCGGTGGGGTCGTCGCCGGCGGTGTCGCCTCCGCCGCCCGAACATGCCACTGCCAACACGCTGACGCCCGCCAGAATCGCCAGCCAGATTCGCCTGCTCCCGCTACTCCTGCGCACGAGGGTTCATTCCTTCCTGGCCGCCCTCGCCCTACATCCTACGTGCGCCGGATTGCGTCGGGGGGCCCTTCCTGGCAGACTGGCCACCAGATGGCTCGCGCCCGCGTCCTCGTACTCATCACCTAGCGCACGCGCTCACCACGCGCGTGTGCCCACGACCTCCCCAGCCGGGAGGTCGTTTCATTTCCCAGCTTTGCGACGATACGTCCACGAACAAGCCCAGGAGCACACCCAACATGAAGCTGAACGGGGGCCAGGCCCTCATCAAGAGCCTGGAGATGGAAGGGGTCGAGGTCATCTTCGGCCTGCCCGGCGGAGCGATCCTCCCGGTGTACGACCCCATCATCGACTCGCCGATCCGCCACATCCTGGTGCGCCACGAGCAGGGCGCCGGGCACATGGCCTCGGGCTACTCGCACGCCACGGGCCGTCCGGGGGTGGCGATGGTCACGAGCGGGCCGGCGGCGACGAACATCGTCACACCCCTGTGCGACGCCATGATGGACTCGATCCCGGTCGTCGTCATCACCGGCCAGGTCGGCACCGCCGCCATCGGCACCGACGCCTTCCAGGAATGCGACACGACCGGCATCACCCGCTCGGTCACCAAGCACAACGAGCTGATCACCGAGGCCCAGGACATCCCCCGGATCATCCGTGAGGCCTTCCACATCGCCACCACCGGCCGCCCCGGGCCCGTGCTCGTGGACGTGCCCAAGGACATCGTCGACCCCCGCAACCCCCGCTCGGCCATGGAGTGGTACTGGCCCGACTCGCTCGACCTCCCGGGCTACAAGCCGACGACCCGTGGCCACCCCCGCATGATCCGCGAGGCGGCCAAGCTCATCGCCGAGTCGCGCAAGCCGATCATCTACGCCGGCGGCGGGATCCTGCGCGGGCGAGCGACCGACGCCCTGTACGAGCTGGCCAACCTCACCGGCATCCACGTGGTCACGACCCTCATGGGCCGGGGCTGCTTCCCGGACTCGCATCCGCTGTGCCTCGGCATGCCGGGCATGCACGGCAACTACACGGCCGTCACGTCCATGCAGAAGGCCGACCTGCTCATCACCCTCGGCGCCCGCTTCGACGACCGGGTGACGGGCAAGGTCTCGGCCTTCGCCCCCCACGCCAAGATCATCCACGTCGACATCGACCCGGCCGAGCTGGGCAAGGTGCGCAAGGCGGACGTGCCCATCGTCGGCGACGTGCGCCTGGTCATCGAGGAGCTGGTGCGGATCATCAAGGAGCAGCAGCTCGAGCAGCCCGACCGTTCCGAGTGGGACGACCAGCTGGACGAGTGGCGCCGCACCCACCCCATCACCTACGAGCAGGGCTGGGGCGAGCACGACGCGCTCAAGCCGCAGTTCTGCATCGAGTCGATTCGCGACAACAGCCCCGAGGACACCATCGTGTGCTCCGGCGTCGGCCAGCACCAGATGTGGTCGAGCCAGCTCTGGCGCTTCGACAAGCCCAACACCTGGATCAACTCGGGCGGCCTGGGCACGATGGGCTTCGGCGTCCCCGCGGCCGTCGGTGCGAAGGTGGGCCAGCCGGGGAGGACGGTGTGGGCCATCGACGGTGACGGCTGCTTCCAGATGACGGCCCAGGAGCTGGTGACCGCCACGGCCGAGCGCATCCCGATCAAGGTGGCGATCCTCAACAACGCCTACCTCGGGATGGTCCGCCAGTGGCAGGAGCTGTTCTACGAGGAGCGCTACAGCGAGGTCTACCTCTCGCCCGACCTGCCCGACTACAAGATGTGGGCCGAGGCCATGGGCTGCGTGGGGCTGCGGGTCGAGCACCCGAGCGAGGTGCAGGCCGCGGTCGAGAAGGCGAACTCAGTCGACGACCGGCCCGTGGTGATCGACTTCCGGTGCGACTCCGAGGAGAAGGTCTACCCCATGGTCGCCGCCGGCACCTCGAACGACGACATCATCCTCGGCCCCGCTCAGGGCCCGGGAGGTCACTGAGCCGATGGCCGCCACACCGAAGCACCACATCCTCACCGTCACCGTCGAGAACAAGGCCGGCGTGCTGGCCCGCGTCGCCGGCCTGTTCGCCCGCCGCGGGTACAACATCTTCTCGCTGGCCGTCGCCCCCACGGACGACGAGCGGTTCAGCCGCATCACCATCGTGGTGGACGTGGAGTCCGTACCCCTCGAGCAGATCACCAAGCAGCTGTTCAAGCTCATCAACGTGGTGAAGATCGGCGAGCTGCATCCCAACGACTCGGTGGAGCGCGAACTGATGGTCGCGACGGTGCGCGCCGAGCCGGGCACGCGGGGCCAGGTCATCGAGCTGGTGCAGGTCTTCCAGGGCCGCATCGTCGACGTGGGCGCCAGCGAACTGACCATCGAGCTGGCCGGCCCGCCGTCGAAGCTGGACGACTTCGAGGACCTGATGCGCGCCTACGGCATCGTCGAGCTCCAGCGTACGGGCCGGATCGCGCTGGCCAAGCTGGAGCGTCAGGCCCCCCGGCTGCGTAGCCTCGGCCGCGTCGGATAACGGAAGGAACCTTCGTCACATGGCAACCGCGTACTACGAGAAGGACGCCGACCCCACGCTGGTCGGGAGCCGCAAGGTGGCGGTCATCGGCTACGGCTCACAGGGGCACGCGCACGCCCTGAACCTGCGCGACTCCGGCGTGGACGTGCGCGTCGGCCTGCGCGAGGGGTCGTCGTCGTGGGCGAAAGCGGAGGCGGGCGGCTTGCAGGTGACGTCGATCGCCCAAGCCGTCAGCGAGGCCGACCTCGTCATGATCCTCCTGCCCGACACCGAGCAGCAGCGCGTCTACGAGTCCGACATCCGCGACAACCTCGTGGACGGCGACGCCCTGTTCTTCGCCCACGGGTTCAACATCCGCTTCGGGCTGATCAAGCCCCCGTCGGGTGTGGACGTCGGCATGGTCGCCCCCAAGGGCCCCGGGCACCTCGTGCGCCGCGAGTACGACTCCGGTGGGGGAGTGCCGGCGCTCATCGCCGTCGCCCAGGACGCCTCGGGCAAGGCCCGCGACATCGCTCTGTCGTACGCCCACGCCATTGGCGCCACCCGGGCGGGGGTGCTCGAGACCACCTTCGACGAGGAGACCGAGACCGACCTGTTCGGCGAGCAGGTCGTGCTGTGCGGCGGGATCACGTCGCTGGTGCAGGCGGGGTGGGAGACCCTCGTCGAGGCCGGCTACCAGCCCGAGGTCGCGTACTTCGAGTGCCTCCACGAGCTCAAGCTGATCGTCGACCTGATGTACGAGAACGGCATCTCGGGCATGCGCTTCTCCATATCCGACACGGCCGAGTACGGCGACTACACCCGAGGCCCGCGCATCATCGACGATGAGACGCGGGCCGAGATGAAGCGCATCCTCGCCGAGATCCGCGACGGGCGCTTCGCCGAGGAGTGGGTGGCCGAGAACCGGGCCGGCCGTCCCCGGTTCAACGAGTTCCGCCGCGCCGCTCAGGAGCACCCCATCGAGAAGATCGGCGCCGAGCTGCGGGCCCTCATGCCCTGGATCTCCGCCGGCAAGGCCAAGCCCCAGGACGTGTCCGGCGGCTAGGACCGCTGGGCCCGCCCGCCCCCCCCGTTTGATCTGCACAACAGGGGTCTCACAGCCCCAATGGCGCGGAACAAACCGGGGGTAGGACGATCAACCTCGGCCGAGGCACGCCTTGACGGCTTCCTTGATGGCGGCGCGGTCGCCTTCATGGTCGGCGCGGGCCTGGCGCAGGCACGCCTTGGCCGGGCGCCCCGGCCTGGGCGGCAGGTCGATGCCGGCCTGCTGGAGGCACGAGCGGGCCGCCTCACGGATCTCGACGGGCTCGCCGCCGGCTGCCTTGGCCTGCTCGATGCACGCCTTGGCCTGCGCCTTCTGCTCGTCGGTGAGCTTGCCACCGAGCTGGATGCCCTTGGCCTCCAGGCAGGCCTTCACGTCGTCACGGAGCTCGGCCTTCGGTGCGTCCGGGTTGGCGGCCCTGGCCTCGTCGAGGCAGGCGCGGGCCGCCTCGCGCTTGGCGCCCCGTTCACCCGAGGTCTGGGCCCAGGCGGCGGTGGCGCCGCCGAGGGCGACGAGGGTGATGGCACAGAAGATGAAGGTTCGTTTCATGGACGCATCGTGACGCCCACCCATGTGTACTCCCTGAGATTGCGGTTAGGGAACTGTTAGGTAAGCCGTTCCACTATGTGGTCGACGGCCTGGGTGAGGATGGCGACGTCGTCGGGCTCGACGGCGGGGTAAACGGCGATGCGCAACTGGTTGCGCGCGAGACCACGGTACGAATCGGTGTCGACGATGCCGTTGTGGCGCAGCACCTTCGCCACCACCTTGGCGTCGACGGCGTCGTCGAGGTCGACCGTGGCTACGACCGGGCTGCGGTCGCCGGGGTCGGCCACGAACGGCCGGGCGTAGGACGACGCCTCGGCCCAGCCGTAGACGATGTCCGAGGACTTCCGGCTCCTCGCCGCCGCCCACTCCAGGCCGCCGTTGGCCAGCATCCACTCCAGCTGGTCAACGAACAGGAACAGCGTGGCCAGCGCCGGCGTGTTGTAGGTCTGGTTCAGCCGGGACTGTTCGAGCGCGACCGGAAGGCTGAGCGACGCCGGGGACCAGCGCCCGCCCGGGCCCGCGGCGAGCCGCTCGGCCCGCTCGACAGCGGCGGGGG
>JBOGIC010000614.1:0-4189 GCA_050744985.1 Acidimicrobiales bacterium | reverse complement strand
GTGTTCGACGGGCCCGACCGGGTCATGGGCGTGGGCGTACGGCGGCGGTTCTTCGACGGGGCGACGCGGCGGGCGATCGAGGTGCGGGACCGGGAGTGCTACTCGTTCTTCTGCGAGGCGCCGGCCCAGCACTGCGAGGTCGACCACGTGCAGCCGTGGTCGGCCGGAGGCCTGACGACGCAGACCAACGGACGCCTGGCGTGCGGGTACCACAACCGGTGGCGGGCCCGGCGGCGAGGCCCGCCGTGAAGGGCGCGGTCCTTGCCAGCCCGCGGGGGCGCTGGGAGACTCGGCCACCGCAGCCGAGGGGAGGGAGGCGGGAGCGTGGATGGCCTCGGCGTCCTCGGACGCCTGCTGCTCGAACTGCCGGTCGCCATTGTGACCACCGTGATAGCGGGCCGCCTGCTGGGCGTCCGCCGGTCGTGGGTGGCGCTGACCATCGCCGGAACCATCGGGTGGACGGCGGCGAACCTCCTGCAGCTCGACCTGGGCGGCGACCAGGCGGTGGGCCTTTCCGCCGCTACGACTGCGTTCGCCGTGCTGTTCACTGTGCTGGCCGCGCTGGCGTTGGACTTCACGGCGCGCCCCGGCAGCCTGGCCCGGGGGGAACGGGCGGGGCTGCTCGTGTTGCCCCGGCCGTTCCGCGATCTCCGCCGCCGCCTCGCACCCATCGCCCGCTACCGGGAACTGCTCGCGATCGCCCGGCGCAACGGCCTGGCCCCCACGCGCGGCCTGAGCGGGCTCCGTCGCCGTCGCAAGCACGACCCGGCGGAGCGACTCCCCGTCGGCGCGGCGCTGCGCAAGACGCTGGAAGAAGGCGGCGTCATCTTCGTGAAACTGGGCCAGATGGCCTCGACGCGGCCCGACCTCATCCCCGAGGACATCTGCCGGGAGCTGAGCCTCCTCCAGAGCCAGGTCGAGCCCGCTCCCGCCGAGGCGATGCGGGCCCACCTCGAAGCCGAGTTGGGTGGGCCCGTCGAGGACTACTTCGCCGAGTTCGACTGGTCGCCGCTGGGCACGGCGTCGATCGCCCAGGCCTACGCCGCCCGCCTGACCACCGGCGAGCCCGTCGTGGTGAAGGTGCAGCGCCCGGGGGTCGAGGACCTCATCGAGCGCGACACCGAGGCGCTGCTGCAGCTGGCGCGCATGGTCGAGCGGCGGACGCCCCAGGGTCGCGACCTCCACATCGCCGACATGGCCGAGGAGTTCGTCCGGTCGTTGCGCCGGGAGCTCGACTTCCTGCAGGAGGCGGCCAACATCGACACGCTGGCGGCGGCGACGAGCCCGGGCTCAGGGGTCCGCATCCCCCGGGTCTACCGCTCCCTGTTGTCCCGGCGGATCCTCGTGGAGGAGCGCTTCGTCGGCCGCAGCGTCCAGGACCGCGAGCGCATCGCGGCGCTGGGCGCGAACGCCACCCACCTCGCCGATCGCATCGTGTCCACCATGGTCGGCCACGTCCTCCAGGGGGATTTTCACGCCGACCTGCACCCCGGGAACGTCCTGCTGCTCGACAACGGCGACCTCGGCTTCATCGACTTCGGGTCGACGGGCCACCTCGACCCGGTCCAGCGGGCCGCGGTCATGCAGCTCACCGCCGCCTTCATGCGCAACGACAGCGCGGCCCTGCGCGACGGCATCGCGCAGGTCGCGATCATCGGCGACGAGGTCAACGACGTGGTCCTCGAGCGCGCCCTCCGCCACTTCCTGTCCGAGCACGGCCAGAACATCGACGTCTCGGCGATCAACGACGTGATCCCGCTGCTGGCCACCTTCGACATCCGGCTGCCGGGCGAGCTGACGACCTTCTTCCGGGCCATGGTGCTCATCGACGGGACGTGCCGGACGATCGACCCCGGCTATTCGGTCATCGAGGCCATGGGCCGGCTGCTCTCCGGCGACGGCGTGGTGGCGGCCGCGCCGGCCGGGACGGTCGAGGAGCAGGTGCGGGCGCAGCTCCTCGCCGAGCTGCCCCGGCTGAGCCGGCTGCCCGCGCTCGCGGAGCGGGTGGCGGCGCTGGCGGCTCGGGGCGAGCTGCGGGGCCGGATCGCCCTGTTCTCGACCGAGCGCGACGCCCGGGTGGTGTCGACTCTGGTCAACCGGATCGTGCTCGGCCTGGTGGGCGGGCTGATCCTGCTCGCCTCGGCGATCCTCGTCGGGATCAACTCCGGTCCGACGGTCACCGAGAGCACGTCGTTCGCGCAGGTGTTCGGCTTCGCCGGCCTCGCCGTCGCCGGCGTCCTCCTCCTGCGGGTCGTCGCCGCCATCGTGCGGGACGGTTACAACTAGTGGTGCGCAGCGACGCGACCACGGTGGAGGCGTACCTCGACGAGTTGGCGCCCGACCGCCGTGAAGCGGTCGAGACCGTCCGCGGCGTGATCCTGGCCAACCTCCAGCCCGGCTTCGAGGAGGGCATGCAGTACGGCATGATCGGCTACTACGTTCCGCTGTCGCGCTATCCGGTGACCTACAACGGCGAGGCGCTCACCCTGGCCGGGCTTGCGAGCCAGAAGCGGCACCTCGCCCTCTATCTCATGGGCCCCTACGTCGACGATGACGAGCAGGCCCGGTTCCGTGAGCAATGGGAAGCCACCGGCAAGCGGCTCGACATGGGGAAGAGCTGCATCCGCTTCCGCCGCCTCGACGACGTGCCCCTGGACGTGGTCGGCGGGGCCATCGCCCGCGCCTCGGTCGACGCCTACATCGACGCGTACGAGCGGGCGCGGGGAACGACGGCGTAAACTCCCAGGTCGGGGGGTTTCTCAGGGATTGCCTCAGGGTCATCCCTGATTGCCGTTCGGCTGCCCCGGAAAGGACGATAGGCAAACGTGCGCCCACAGGCCTTCTGTGGGCGTCGAAGGACGTTGTCGAGGAGCGAGATGGCGCGGAAGAACAAGACGAAGATGCCCAAGCCCGGGAGCCCTCCCCCGACGCCGGATATCGAGGACAAGAACAAGGGCCGCAAGCGCGCCCTGTTCTTCGCCATCGCGGCCATGCCGCTGATGGTCGCGTTCTACATCCTGTTGCTCTACTGGTCGAACCCGCATACGCCGGGCACCGAGCTGCGCCTCGACCAGTACATCACCCTGCTGCGCCAGGGCCGGATCCAGACCGCGACCATCCTCGAGCCCGACAACCGCATCGTCGGCCGCTACGACCGGGGGCAGTACTGGGTGGCGTTCGGCAACAGCGAGACGATCTTCTCCCGCCTCACCTCCGCCCTCGAGGACGCCGGGGTGGCCTACCGGGTGAAGCAGCAGCCCCTCAAGAACCTGATCACGCCCGTCAGCCTCGTGCTCCCCGCGCTGATCATCGTGGACGGCCTGTTCATATTGTTCTTGTTGATACGACCAGGGGGCACCGAAACCATGGGTTTCGGGAAGTCCAAGCACAAGCGGGTGGCAACGGGGGAGTCGAAGATCACGTTCTCCGACGTCGCGGGGGTCGACGAAGCCATCGAGGAGCTGGCCGAAGTCCGGGACTACCTCGGGAGCCCCGACAAGTTCCTCGCCATGGGGGCGGCCGTGCCCAAGGGCATCCTGCTCACCGGTCCTCCGGGCTGCGGCAAGACGCTGCTGGCCCGGGCGCTCGCCGGTGAGTCGCACGTGCCGTTCTTCTCGATCTCGGGTTCCGACTTCGTCGAGATCTTCGTCGGTGTCGGTGCGGCCCGTATCCGCGACTTCTTCTCCGTGGCCAAGACGGCGGCCCCGTGCATCGTGTTCATCGACGAGCTGGACGCCGTTGGCCGCAACCGTTCCGCCATGGCCGTCGGTGGCCAGGACGAGCGCGAGGCCACGCTGAACCAGCTCCTCGTGGAGATGGACGGGTTCGACGCCGGCAGCGGCGTGGTCGTGCTGGCGGCGACCAACCGGCCCGACATCCTGGACTCGGCCCTTCTGCGTCCCGGCCGCTTCGACCGCCGCGTGGGCGTCGACCGCCCGGACATGGCCGGCCGTGAGGCGATCCTCAAGATCCACAGCCGGGGCAAGCCGCTGTCCGACGACGTCGACATGACGGTCGTGGCCAAGCGCACCGTGGGGTTCAGCGGCGCCGACCTGGCCAACGTGGTCAACGAGGCGGCGCTGCTGGCCGCCCGCCGGGGCCGCAACCAGATCGAGCCCCGCCTCCTCTCGGAGGCCGTCGAGCGTGTCGTCGCCGGGCCCGAGAAGCGCAGCCGGATCCTGTCGGCCGA
>JBOGIC010000613.1:0-5830 GCA_050744985.1 Acidimicrobiales bacterium | reverse complement strand
CTCGTGGACGGTGGCGGTGAGGAGGCGGGACGGTTGGCAACCGCAGTGGAGGCGCAGGGGGCCCGTGCCGCGGTCTTCGAGGGCGACGACGTCGACGCGCTGGTCGAGTTCCTGGACGAGGTCTTCCGGTGAGGCCGGCGGCGTCGCGGGCCGAGCGGCGGGACCGGCCGCTACGGGTCTTCGGGTTCGACCCGAGCCTGGGGCACCGGCTCGGGAACCATCTCGCCCTCCGCCTGCCGTTCGAACCGGTGGAGCCGGGGCCGGTGGGGCGCTACCTGAAGGTCGTCGATTCCGAGTACGAGCCGGTGAACCTCGACCACTCGGCCGTGCTGCTCGCCGGTGGGCTGACGCCGTCCGAGTTCGACGTCCAGTTCCACCAGCAGATGGTCTACGCCGTCGGCACCCATACCATCGACCTGTTCCAGAACGCCCTCGGCCGCGGCCTGCCGTGGCCCAAGCCCATCGAGCTCCACCCGCACAGCGGGGAGGGCGGCGAAGCTGCTTACGACCGGCGAGAGCGGACGATCCGGTTCGGCTGGATCCCGGCGCCGCCGGAAGTCGGCCCGCCCGGCCAGCGGGTCTACAGCTGCCTGTCCTTCGACACCGCCATGCAGACGATGGCCCACGCGCTGCTGGACGCGATGGGCCGGCCCGAGCCCTCCGCGTGGGCGGACGGCCTCGCCGCGCTCCTCCCACGCCTGCACCACCTCACCCGGCTGGACGCCGTAATCGAGGCCACCCGTCCGACCAAGGGGAAGGTCGAGCCCGACAGCCCGTTGCTGCAGTTCGCGCCGCAGCTCACGCAGGCCCGCGGGGCCGACCAGGCAGATCCCGAATCCCTGGACATGGTCGACGCCGTGCTCGAGGCCCTCCTGAACGTGGCGGGCCGGCGGTCCTCCGACCTGTTGCGGATCACCGAGCCGCGCCCCGACGACCGGGGCCTGCACCCTGACCTGTCGTTACGGCTCGCCCGTGAGATCGTGAAGTCCGCCCGCCGTTTCCTCGTGATGTGCATCCGCGCCGTCGACTACTGCCCGCCGGGGCCGGTGCGTTCGCCCGACTACCTGCGCGCCCTGGTGACGGTGTCGAGCGACTTCTCCCCCGACCGGGACGACGACCGCGCCGCCCTGATCGCCGCCTTCTGCGAGCGGGGCCTGCGGCCGCTCTCGGCCCGGTCCTACGCGGAGGAGGGCGTGCGCTGGTCGTCTGTGCGGCCCGACGCGACCGGGTCCCAGCGCTGCGTCGAGCTCGATTTCGACCGCAGCGAGGAGGACAACACGCGGGCGTTGGAGGCCTTCCTCGGCGAGCACCGCGCCGGCCTCGGCCTCGACCCGGAGGCGCCCGTCACCGTCGAGGAGATGCCCGACCGCCTGAGCGACCGCCTGGCGACGAACGGGGCCGTGCTGCGCGAGGCCGTCGTGACGATCCGCCAGGGCAAGAGCCTCCGGGCGAACGTCCTCATCGACGAGCACGGCACGGTCCGCTATGTCATCGGCGACGCCCCGCCTCGCCCGGTCGACGACCCGCTCGCGGACGACCGGCCGGTCGACGCGCCGACGGTGCGGCCCTTGGGCGTGTACGGGTTCGATCCCTCCCAGGGCCAGCAGTTCGGCAACCTGATGACGTTCCTGGTGCCCTACGAGCCGCTCAGGGCCGGGCCCATCGGCGCGCAACTGGCGGTCATCGACTACGACCCGGCCAACGACAAGCACTACGAGCCCGTCGACCTGGAACAGGCCAGCACCCTGGGCGGGGGGGTGGAGGTGCGGGACGACGACCCTCAGTTCCACCAGCAGATGGTCTACGCCGTGGCCGCCGAGACGATCCGGCGCTTCGAGTTCGCCCTCGGCCGCAAGGTGGAGTGGGCGTGGAAGCGCGACCCGGAGGCGCTCGAGGCCAAGGGCGAGTACGGGGACCGCCTGCGGATCCTGCCCCACGGCCTGCAGGGCGCCAACGCCTTCTACGACGGCACGCTCGGCGCGCTGCTGTTCGGGTACTTCCTGAGCCAGCCCGGCAACGAGATCGTGTTCACGTGCCTGTCCCACGACATCGTCGCCCACGAGACCACGCACGCCCTCGTCGACAACGTCCGGCCCCGGCTGCTGATGCCGACCGGTCCGGACGTGCTGGCGTTCCACGAGGCCTTCGCCGACGTGGTCGCCCTGCTGCAGCACTTCAGCTACCGGGAGGCCCTCTACGAGACGGTGCTGCGCACCGGCGGCCAGATCCACGCCGCCAACCTCGACCCCGAGGTGGAACGGCGGTCGGAGACCGGCGTCGCCAAGATCCAGGCCGAGCTGACCCGCACGAACCCGCTGGTGGAGATGGCGAAGCAATTCGGCGAGGCGCTCGGCACCCGCAAGGCGTTGCGCGAGGCGATTGGCACCGCCCCGAACGAGTACCGCCTGGCGACCGTCGACGAGCCGCACGAGCGGGGGTCGATCCTCGTGGCCGCCGTGTTCGACGCCTACTTCACCGTCTACGTGCGCCGCACGGCCGACCTGCTGCGCATGGCGCGCGCCGGCCGCGGCGTCAGCCGGTGGGGCGACCTCCATCCCGACCTGGCGGCCCGGCTCACCCGCGAGGCGTCCAAGGCGGCCCGGCACTTCCTCACGATCTGCGTGCGCGCCCTCGACTATCTCCCGCCCGTGGACATCACCTTCGGCGACTTCCTCCGGGCGATCGTCACGTCCGACGCGGACATCGTCCCCGAGGACCCGTGGAAGTACCGTGCCACCCTCATCGACGCCTTTCGCAGCCGCGGCATCCACACCGAGGGTGTGGCGGGCACGTCCGAGCCGGCGCTGCGGTGGCCGGCCGTGGTGGGCGAGCTGCAGGTCGAGGGGGGCAAGTACCCGTTCGACGGCACGTACGACGAGGTCCGGGCGCGGCTGCTGGCTTTCGCCGAGGCGCACCGGGCCGAGCTGGGCCTGGTGCCCGACGTCAGCATCGCCGAGGTGAGCTTCGACCTGCAGGACACGCGCCGCGTCGACCCGTCCATCGGGCTGCGCCAGCGGGAGTTCGTGGCCCAGTTCGTCCAGGTGCGCCCCGAGGGGGCGCACCCGCTCATGGCGAGCGACCTCGGGGGCAGCACCGTGCTGTTCTGGGGGAACGGTCGCGCCCGCTACGTCATCAGCCGCCCGCTGCCGCCGGCCGAGGGCGAACAGGCGGCGTTCGCCCAACAGCTGCGGATGAAGGCCGCCGCCGCCCCCTTCACCGATGCCGGCGACGAGCCGCTCCTCGCCCAGCTGCACCGGGGGTGGTGATGGCCGACCACGACGTGCAGATCCGGGTGCGGATGTACCGCGTGGGCTTCGGCGACTGCTTCCTCGTCTCGTTCCTCGATGCGAGGCCGGCCCACGTGCTGGTGGACTGCGGCGTGCACGTCCGCGGCAACGTCAACACGATGGAAGCGGTCGTGGCCAACATCAGGGAGGTCACCGGCGGCGACCTGGCCGTAGTGATCGCATCGCACGCCCACGAGGACCACATCCGGGGCTATGGGCGCCACAGCGACGTGTTCGGCCAGCTGCGCATCGGCGAGGTGTGGATGCCGTGGAGCGAGGACCCGTCCGACGAGACGGCCATCGAGCTGCGCCGCAAGCGGGCCGAGCTGGCCCTCGCCCTGGATGCGTACAACAACCTCCGCGGGCTGTCCGAGGCGGCGGTCGCGGCCCTCGACAACGCCGCCGCCGTCTCCCGGAATGTCGCCGCCCTCGACCAGCTGCGCGCCGGGTTCGGCACCGGGGCGACCGTGAAGTACCTGAAGGGCGGCGACACGATCGACGAGCCGGGGGGCGTCGCCGGCCTGTCGGTCCGGGCCCTGGGCCCCCCCAAGGACGAGTCCTTCCTCAAGCGCCTCGACCCTCCGTCGGCCGAGCGCTTCCTGCGGCTCGGGCCCGATGGTGAGCCCGCCGAGGACGGCATCCAGCCCTTCGACGACGGCTGGGTGCGGCCCCAGGCGCCGAACGTGTTCTCGCCCGGTGACCTCCAGCGGCTGAGCCAGGTGACGGCGCCGCCGGGCGAGGCGCTGGCGTTCACCCTCGACCAGGGCCTCAACAACACCAGCCTGGTGCTGCTGTTCTCCTACCGCGGCCGGCGGCTGCTGTTCCCCGGCGACGCCCAGTGGGGCGGGTGGCAGTCCTGGCTCGAGAAGCCCGAGGCGGCCGAGCTGCTCGGCACCGTCGACTTCGTGAAGATCGCCCATCACGGCAGCGAGAACGCCACGCCCCGCTCGGCCCTGCAGGGCATGAGCCGCGGCTCGCTGGCGGCCATGGTCTCCACCCAGGAGGTGCCGTGGCCGTCCATCCCCTACAAGGCGCTGTACGAGGCGATCGAGGCGCAGACCGCCCATCACGTGGTGCGTTCCGACTCGCTCGCGGTGGAGGGCGCGCCGGCGGGGCCGCCGCTGGCCGCGCTGCCCGACGGCTTCGCCCAGGGCGACTTGTGGTTCGACTACATCATCGACGCCGGGCCTCGGCCCACCCCGGACGAGTAGCGCCGCCAGGGATTTACGCTGGCGGGCGTGCACCCCGTCATCGGCATCTCGGCCCATCCGCGTGTGATCGAGACGGCGACGGGCCCGACGTTGCTCCACACGGCGTCCCGTCACTACGTCGACAGCGTGGTGCGGGCGGGCGGACTGCCGGTGATCCTGCCGATCGTCGACCCCGAAGAGGCGGCCCACGCCCTGTCGTTCCTGCACGGCCTGCTGATCACGGGAGGCGGCGACGTCGCCCCCGCCCGGTACCACGCCAAGCCCATCGCCGAGACCCGCAACGTCGACCCGGCCCGCGATGCCTTCGACGTGGCCTTGCTGGGGGCGGCGATCGACCGGGACTTCCCGGTCCTGGCCACGTGCCGCGGCATGCAGGTGCTCAACGTGGCCCTCGGCGGCTCGCTGGTGCAGCACGTGCCGGCCGTCACCGGCGAGAACCACGACCGGGCCGACCGCTGGAACGACGTCGTCCACGAGGTGCGGGTCGAGCCCGACAGCCACCTGGCCGAGGCGCTCGGCTGCACGACGATCAAGGTGAACTCCATCCACCACCAGGCCGTCTGCGACCCCGCCCCCGGCACCAAGGCCGTGGCCTGGGCCGACGACGACACGGTGGAGGCCATCGAGCTGCCCGGGAGCCCGCACGTGGTCGCCGTCCAGTGGCACCCGGAGCTCCTGGAGGACATTCCCGCCCACCAGGGCCTGTTCCGCCAGCTGGTCGAACACGCCGCGGCGTTGGCCACCGCTCGTTGACGGCCTGCGTGGCCCGAACGCCGCGACGGCCTGCGTGGCCCGAACGCCGCGACGGTCTGCCGCGAGTTGGCACGTATCTTGCGGTGGCCGCCGGGCCTCGTAGTCACTGCCTGGCCCAGAGCGGGTCTCGGCGGACCACGAAAGGAGCCACACCCATGCCGGGTTGGCGCGTCATCAAGCAAGGCGACCGGGACTCCGAGGAGTCGACCGCGGTGTACAAGGTGCAGGCTCTCCTGCGCCACCGGGGCTTCAACCTGGCCGCCGACCAGATCTTCGGGCCGGTGACGGCGCAGAAGGTCCGGGAGTTCCAGGCGTCGAAGCGTCTGACCGTCGACGGCGTCGTCGGCGAGCAGACGTGGCCGGCGCTGATCGTCACCGTTGCGCTGCCCGACACGGGTGAGGCGGTCAAGGCGGTCCAGAGCCAGTTCCTCGAGCTGGTCCGTGACGGCATCTTCGGCCCCAAGACGGACAACGCCGTCCGCACCTTCCAGGACTGGGTCCACATCGCCGTCGACGGCATCGTCGGCCCCGTGACCTGGAAGGCAATGGTGGGCAGCCGGGTCGTCGACACCCCGGTGA
>JBOGIC010000612.1:0-2013 GCA_050744985.1 Acidimicrobiales bacterium | reverse complement strand
GTGTCGGTCGACCCGAACACGACGGGCCGGGTGTTGGCGTTGAGGCCCTTCTGGAACGAGTCGGTGGCGACCTGCACACCGTTGACGAAGAGGCGTTGGGTGCGGCCGTCGAACGTCCCGACGACGTGGTAGGTCTGCCCGGCGACGATCGGCGCCGGGCCCTGCACCCGCCGGCGCGTCGTGCCTTTGACGGTCGTGAACTCCAGTCGTGGGCCGTTGAGCTGCAGGCTGTAGGAATCGCCCTTGGCGACGATCGTGTCGAGCGTCCCGGGCGGCGGCACCACCGACGGGCGGACCCACGCCTCGAGCGTCACGCCTGAGGCCGGGCTCAGCCCGGGAGCACTGGGGACGGCCACGAAGTCGTTCACGCCGTCGAAGGTGGCCGCCCCGTTGGCAGGGTCGGAGCCCACCAGGCTCGGAGCGCCCAGGGTCACGCCGTTGGCGTAGGTGCCGTGGTTGGCCCCGCGCGTGTCGACGGCGGTGGTGCCGGAGGTTTCGCCGAGCCGCCAGTACGAGACCGGGCCGTCGGCGTTGACCACGTTCGCGTACGCCGGCGCCGGAGGAACCGTCGATGTCGTCGGCGTTGTCGTCGTGGTGGGCCCGGGCGTACCGAACCGGTCCCACACCCGCACGTAGTCGACGAGGTAGTCGCTCGGGAACACCGTGGAGGCGTCGGGAGAGCCCGGCCAGTTCCCGCCGACGGCGAGGTTCAGCACCAGGTAGGAGGGCTTGGACGTGATGGCAGTGGCATCGGTGAAGCGGGCCCGCTCGACGCCGTCGACGTACCAGACGAGCGCGCCGGGCTGCCAGTCCACACCGAAGGCGTGCCAGCCGAGGGAGAAGTCGGGGCCCGTCCATGCCGTGCCCGTGTCGCGCAGGGTGCCGCCGGCGTCGACGTAGTGGTAGTGCATGTGGACAGTGTCGGGATCGTCGCCGATGATCTCCATGGCGTCGATCTCGGGTGGCCATGTGTAGTCGGCCGGCAGTGTCCAGAACGCGGGCCACAGCCCATTCCCGGCGGGCACCTTCACGCGCGCTTCCATGTAGCCGTACTGGAACGTGAAGCCCGGGGCGATCTCGCCGGAGCGCCCACCCGAGCTGACCATGCCCGACGTGTAGCTGTAGGTCTTGCCGTTCCAGGCCACTGCGTTCTCGCGACGCGCCTGGAGCGTGAGCACGCCGTTGGCGACCGAGACGTTGTTCTTCGTGTACAGCTCGAGTTCGTTGTTGGTCTCGATCGAGCAGGTCGTGGTCGACCACCAGGAGCACGTGTGCCAACGGCTGGCGTTCAGCGCCGTGCCGTCGAATTCGTCGCTGAACACGAGGGTGGCACCTCCGCTCGATCCGACCGGTAGCGCGGCGGCGGCCGCCGGGGTAGTGCCGCCCAGGAGGGGCAAGGCGAGAGTACCGGTCAGGATCAGCACCAGAACGGCGCGCCTCAGGGCCCGGGGGAGGGAGACGTCGCGTGTCATGGGGGCTGGATCGGCGAGGGGAGCGACGATCTTGAATCGTACCCAAGCCTCCCTGCCCGACCAAGGCAGCGCCGCCGTAGGCCCGATCTGTCCCAAAAGTTTTCGCTGGTCCGTGTCGTTGCGGGCGCGAAGTGATGCGCAGCCCGATACTCTCAAATCATCGACACCTATCCGAGCACACGAATCTACACGGAGCGGGTTTCCTGCGGCCAACTCAGCGATGAGGACTGGCGGTTGATCGCCGACCTGGTCCGGCCTAATTCCGGCCGGGGCCGGATGGGACGGCCCGTGAAGAACGACCGCCGGGACGTCGTCAACGCCATCCTCTACGTCCAGGGCACGCACTGCCGGTGGCGGGCGCTCCCACCCGGCTACCCCAACTGGAGCTCCGTGCACGGCTACTACCGGGTGTGGTCACGAGACGGCACCTGGCGGGAGGTTGCGCGCCGCCTCTCCCGCGCTCACCAGCGACATTAGCTGATAGCTAAGAGCAGGCGACGGCCGGCGACGGCGGCGTCGCATCGGTTCACGGTGCGTGCCG
>JBOGIC010000611.1:0-3783 GCA_050744985.1 Acidimicrobiales bacterium | reverse complement strand
CGGCCGCCGCGGCCACCGCCGCGGCGGCGGTCAGCATCGTGGGTTTGGCCAGCCCCCAGGAACCGGCCGTGCGACCGCCGGTGGGCCAGCTCGTCGAGGCGCATGCGACCGGTGCGTCCCTGAGCGGCGACCCTGTGAGCCGCCTGGCGCCCGTGGCGGTCCCCATCAGCTTCAAGAAATGAGCGTCCGGGTGCGTCCAGGTACGGCGCTGATCGTTGCCGCCGCGGCCACGGCGGCGGTCGTCGCGACCGTCTCGCCGATCACGGCCACAGCGCAGTCTCCCAACGACCAGCCCCTCGAGACCGCCGCCCGCGCCGCCCAGCAAGTCCCGTTCACCGGGGTCCTGTCGGTGCGCTGGACCGACGGCCCGACGCCCCGCGAGGAACGGCTCGAGGTCGAGGGAGCCAACGGGTCGGTCGTGGTCCACGGCGGGACGCCGAGCCGGCGTGACCCGAACGCCGTGGCGGTGATGGCGTCGTCCGAGCAGCGGTTCGTCGCCCATGGAGGCGGACCGTGGAACCTGCTGTGGCCGAGCGCGGGGCCCGGGGTGGCTCGGCCGCCGACGGGATCCAAGTACCAGCTCACCGACGGCGCACCCGTCGTCGTCGTCAACCGCCCGGCTCGGGTAGTGGAGGCCCGGCACAAGGGGGCGCTGGTCGAGCGCCTCTTCCTGGATGTCGAGACCGGCTTGCTCCTGCGCCGTGAGCACTTCGAGGGCGCGGGGCCGCCCGACCGGACCGTCGAGTTCGAATCGGTGACGATCGGGGGCGCGCCGCCGCCGTTGACCGTCCCCCCCCAGGCCGTCGACCATGCGTCCGAGGTCGTGTCGCAGGGGGTGCCGTCCGGCGTCTCCGCCCCGGCGGCCCTCGCCGAGGGTTACGCGCGTGTCGGGCTGTACCGGACGGCGGGCGTCGTGCAGGTCCAGTACAACGACGGCCTGTTCGACCTGTCCATATTCGAACAGGAGGGGCGCCTCGACCGTGGCGACCTCCCCGATGGTGAGCGGGTGCGCATCGGCCGGGCGGCGGGGTGGCACTACGAGTGGGCCGGTGGCCACGTCCTCGTCTGGGAGCGTTCGGGCACGGTGTACACGGCCGTCAGCGACGCGCCCCTCGACCACATCGTCGATGCCGTGCGCTCCCTGCCGCCGGCGGCCGCGTCCCTGTCGTTCATGAACCGCCTCCGGCAGGTGTGCCGCTCGCTGGTGCAGCCGTTCGAGGACTGAGACACCAGGGGGGGTTACGACCGGGCGGCGGCTCGCTCGAGGCGGCGGCGGCGGGCGATCCTCCGGCGTTCCCGCTCGGAGGCGCCCCCCCAGACACCGTGGTCGATGCCGTTGGCCAGGGCGTATTCGAGGCACTCGAGCTTGACCGGGCACGTGGCGCAGATGCGGCGGGCCACCTCGACCCCGACACCGTCGCTGGGGAAGAACACCGAAGGCGACTCCTCTCGGCAGTTGCCCTCCGCCATCCACTCGGTGCCCATCAGTCCTCCTCTGGCTTTCCCGTCGCAAACTTGAACGGTGGGGGGACGCATCCGGTTCCCTCCTGTGTGGTACGTACGCGACGGCTGGCTTGGATCCCGAACCCGCTAACGTCGTCGGGATTCACCCCCGCGACTCTGGTCGCGAACCAAAGGGAAGTGCAAGAGCCGATGACCGATACGCCCGTGGAGGTCGAGCAGCAGGCACCGCGCGGGCACGTGCGCGTCGTGTATCTCGGGCCCGTCGCGCCCCACTGGGACGTCGTGGCGACCTTCGGCGACCGCAACCTGGTGGAGGACTTCCGCCAGCGGGCGCTGGCGCGCCTGTTGCTGCTCCCGCCCCACGACCCGCAGTTCCGCCGCAACCGTGAGCGCGTCGTGCGCGACGCCGAGCGGGAAGGCCTTCTCCTCGACTGGGACCTTGGCGTACCCGACGAGGAGTTCGACGACGCCGCCGGCTAGCCGGCGTCCCGGCGGGCGGCGTGGCCTGCTGGCCCTGGTCGCTGTCCTTTTGGTCGGCACCGCGTGCTACGGGGGCCGGGGGGAGACGGCCCCCACGTCCCGGCAGGTCACTGCCGCCGGCGCCACGGACGACGCCCACCTCCGTGGGTCAGGCTCGACGTTCGTGGGGCCCTTGCTGGCGTCGTGGATGGGCCGGTACAAGTCCGTCGCCCCGCACGTCGCCATCGAGTACTCCGCCGATGGCTCTCCGGCCGCCATCGACCGTCTGAAGGCCGGTGAGGGCGACTTCTACGCCTCGGACACCCCGCTCTCGGAACTCGAGGAAGCCACGCTGGGCGGTTCACACGAGTACATCCAGGTGCCGTGGGCGGCGGGGGCGATTGCCATCGTCTACAACCTCCCCGACATCGACGAGCTGCGCCTCCGGCCCGATGCGCTCGCCGCCATCTTCTCGGGGAAGCTCCTTCGTTGGGACGATCCCGCCATCCGCGCCGACAACGGCGACGCCCGGCTGCCGAACCTGCCGGTGCAGGTCGTCCACCGCTCCGACGCCTCGGGCACCACGTCGGTCTTCAGCTCGTACATGGACACCGCCGCCGGCGCCTCATGGGGCCTCGGCCACGGCGAGACGATCCGCTTCCCGCGCGGGCAGGGCGTGGAGGGGTCCTCCGCCATCGTGGCTGCCGTCAAACGGACCGCCGGCGCCGTCGGGTACGTGCAACTCAGCTACGCCAAGCGGGGCGAGGCGCAGGTGGCCCGGCTGGGGAACCGGGCCGGTGACTACCAGCCGCCCTCCACCGACGCCGTGAGCGCCGCGCTCGACACGGCCACGGTGCGGCCCTTCAGCGCGGTCGTGCGGCTCAACTTCCGCCCCGACTCGCCCGGGGCCTACCCCCTCGCCACGGTGACCTACCTCATCTTCTCCAGGACCAAGCTGGACCCGGCCAAGGCCCGCGCCCTGCGTCATTTCGCCGCCTGGGCCATGACCGAAGGCCAGCGGGTGGCCGAGCCGCTCGGCTACACACCGGTCCCCCGCCAGTTCCGCGTCCCGGCCATCACGGCGGTGGACGAACCGCCGGCGTGATGCCGCCGGCTTGACCGCGCGCCTGCTCGGACTTCCGGTGCCGTGGCTGGGCACCAGGACCATCGAGCGAACCCCCGTTGTCGCCGATCGGATGACTCAGCGCCTGGCCCGGGCCGCCACCCGCGACGTGCGGGACATGACCGTGGCCGCCGTGGCTCGCCGTCCGGGCTGTCGCTCCAGGGCCAACCACGTGGCCCGAGTCCTGCTGGTCTGCTCCGGTCATCCACCGGCCCGGTCCCCCGGGGCGAGACAGCTGCCAGGATCACGCCCGTCAGTTCAAGAGGCCCGGCTTCACCGCATGCCGCGAAGAGCGAACATTTCGCTGTATTTCATTGCGGACCCGAACACACGTTCTATAATGGGAGGCGATGGCAGGCCCTGATTTGACCGAATGCACCAGCGACGAGCTGGCCGAGACGATCGGGCAGCTGCACGCGCTGAAGTGCGCAGTGGAGCGCCAGATGCTGGTGGTCGTGGCCGAATACGCGCGGCGTGAGGCGTACAAGGAGGACGGGCCGGCGTCGATGACGGCGTGGCTCGCCTACCGGTTGGCGGTCAGCCACCAGACGGCGAAGCGCTGGGTGTGCACGGCGGAGCGGCTCGGGTCCCTGCCGGCGCTGGCCGAGGCGTTCGGGTCCGGGCGGCTGTCGGAGGACCAGGTGGCGGCGCTGGCCCGGGTGGCCACGCCCGACACCGACGAGTCCCTGGCAGCCGAGGCGCCGGGGTGGTCGGCGGCGCAGTGCGCGGCCCTGGCC
>JBOGIC010000610.1:0-4093 GCA_050744985.1 Acidimicrobiales bacterium | reverse complement strand
GGCGACGATGTCGGTGAACGTCCCCCCGGTGTCGGCCCCGCACCTCATGCGGCGGCGACACTATGTCGGTGAGCGTCGGCAGCCCGGCGGTTGACGAGGTCGAGCGGTGGTTCCTGTCGCGTGGGCTGCCGCACTTCATCGACGGCTACAGCGCAAGCCGGGACGTGCTCACCCGGGCCCTGCCGGTGCTCACGCTGATCCTGTTGATCGAACTGTCGGGCGCGCTGAACTTCGCGTGGGCCTGGTGGGCCAACCTGATCGTGGCGGCGGCGGCCTTCGCCGTGCTGTTCGCGGTCTGGGCCATCGTGAACCGGATGCGCCACCGGCCGGCGCTGTCCCGACCCGACCGCGTGGGCATTCCGGAGGCGGCCGTGTTCGTCCTCGTGCCCGCGCTGCTGCCACTGCTGGGCGGCGGGCAGTGGCTCTCGTCGGTGAACACGTTCGTCGGCAACCTCCTGCTGCTGGGGTTCATCTACCTGGTGTTGAGCTACGGGCTCGTGCCGATGACCCGGTGGGCGGGTGGGCGGCTGTGGGTCCAGGTCGGCTCGCTGTTCGGCCTGCTCGTGCGGGCGCTCCCGCTGCTGCTGCTGTTCGTCGTGTTCCTCTTCCTGACCAACGAGATGTGGCAGGTGGCGGCATCGCTCGACGGGCCGTACCTGCTCGTGGTGACGGGACTGTTCGTCCTGCTTGGTGCCGTCTTCGTGGTCAGCCGGATCCCTCGCGAGGTCGGCGCCATCGCCCGGTTCGGGTCGTGCGACGAGATCCGCGAGGTGGTGGCGGGCACGCCGGCCGAGCCGCTGGCGGTGGCGCTGCCGGCCGACTGTGCGACGTCCGCGGTCTCTATGTCCCGGCGGCAATTGGGCAACGTCGGGCTCGTCGTGCTGTTCAGCCAGGCCGTGCAGGTCGTCTTCGTCAGCGCCATGATCTTCGTCTTCCTGGTGGCCTTCGGCGTGCTGGCGGTGACGCCGGAGATCGCCGCCGACTGGTCGGGCACCGAAGTGCACGTGTTGCTGGATGGGACGCTGTGGGGGCGGCCCGTCGCCCTGACCGCCGAGCTCCTGACGGTCGCCTGCCTGCTGGCGGTGGTGGCCGGCTTCTCGTTCACGCTGTCGCTGCTGACCGACGACACGTACCGGCGGGAGTTCTTGGAGGACGTGCTCGGCGAGGTGCGCCAGGCTTTCGCCGTGCGGGCCGCTTACCTCCACGTGCTCGCGGATGGGTGAGGCGCTCGATCGCGCTCGTCCGCCGGCTCCCGTCGGACCGTCGCCGTGGGCGCTGCCCGATCCCGCCGCCCTTCGGGACGGCGGCTCCGGGGACGGGCTCGTCGGGGTGGGTGCCGACCTGGCCGTCGAGACGGTCGTCGACGCCTACCGTCGCGGGATCTTCCCGTGGCCGCACAGCGGGCTGCCGCTGCCGTGGTTCTCACCCGATCCGCGGGCGGTGATCCCGGCCGGAGCCGTCCACTGCGCCCGGTCGCTGCGGCGGCGGTTGCGGCAGTCGGGGTGGACGACGACGGCCGATGCGGCCTTCGACGACGTGGTGGCGGCGTGCGCCAAGCGGCCGCGCTTCGAAGGCACGTGGATCACCCGGGGGATGCGGGGGGCCTACGGGCGGCTGCACCGCCTGGGGTGGGCCGAGAGCGTGGAGGTGTGGGACGAGCGGGGTCGGTTGGTGGGCGGGATCTACGGCGTGCGGGTCGGCGCGTGCTTCACGGGCGAGTCGATGTTCCACCGGGCGACCGACGCGTCGAAGGTGGCGCTGCTCGACCTCGGTGCGCGGTGGTCGGAGGCGGGCGGGTCGATGATCGACGTGCAGCTGCCGACCGACCACCTGCGCACGATGGGCGCCGTCGAAGTGCCGCGGGCCGAGTTCCTGGCGCGGCTGGCGGCGGCGCGAGACCAGGTGGTGTGCATGCGCACGGGGCGGATGCCCGTCAGTCGATTGGCCCCGGCTCGATGATCATCACCTGCTCCTCGCCGAGGGCGTCCTGCAGCGCCCGCACCTGACGGCCGATCGCCGGGTCGTCCTGGTCCCACACGGCGATCGCCTCGTCGGTGTTGCGGGCGATCCAGGCGTCGCGCCGGCGCAGGGCCGCTCCCGCCTGCTGGCGCGACTCCGGGGCCTTGGACTGCAGGACGACCTGGCCGTCGCTGGCGGCGAGCAGCTTGGCGTACTGACGCTGGGCCGCCGTCGGCCACGGCCGGTCCTGGTCGGGGTAGGGGAGGACGGCCACGTACGGAACCCCCGCCGCGCCCGCGGCCTCGGCGGCCAGTTGCTCGGCCCCGAGGCCGAGGCCGGTGAGCACCACGGCGTCGGGGTGCAGCTCCCGCTCGGCCGCCAGCAGGGCCGCCAGTTGGGCGCGGACCCGGTCGGCGGTCGGGTTGGGCTCGTACCCGCCCAACTCGGGCGGGCGGTGCCCGACGACCGCCAGCCGGAACCCGGTCGGGGCGCGCGGGTCGCCCGGTTTGTCAGGCGGGCCGAGTTGGGTGGGCGGTGCGTCCCCGCTGCGCCCCTGCTGGGTCGTCGCCGCCTCGACGGCGAGCCGGTCGACGAGGTCGTTGTACGCGTCGTCGCTGTGGCCCTTGACCCAACGGAACTGCACCCGCCGCGGGTCGGCCTGCACCGCCTCGACCAGCGGCTCCCAGAGGTCGCGGTTGGCGACGGGCTGCTTGGCCTTGTTCCGCCAGCCGTTGCGCACCCACCCTTCCCACCACCGGTCGCGGAAGCAGTTGACGACGTAGGTGGAGTCGCTCATGACCTCCAGCGGCCCGTCGATGGCCCGCACCGCCTCCAGCGCGGCCGTGAGCTCCATGCGCTGGTTGGTGGTCTGCGCCTCCGCCCCGCTCGCGAACCCGCCCCCCGGCACCGCCCATGCCCACCCCCCTGGACCGGGGTTCCCCAGACACGCCCCGTCGGTGTAGACGGTGGTCACCCCCCATTTACTCCGCGCCATTGGCCCTTGGAGGTACCTCTTTCGCGAGTTAAACGGCGGTGCGCCGCGCGCACGACGTCGACCGCCTGCCCTTCCGGCATGGCCGAGGTGACGTGCAGCAGGGTCCAGCCGGCGGCGGCGAGTCGGTTGCCGCGCACCCGGTCCCGGTCGAATGCGCTCCGGGACCCGTGGGTGTGCCAGTCGTCGTACTCGATGCCGAGGCGCAGGTCGGGGTAGGCCAGGTCGAGGAGGTAGACCGTCGGGCCTGCCACCACCTGGTGCTGCGCCACCGGGCGTGGGAGCCCCCCGGCCACCAGCGCATCCGACAACCGCTGCTCCCCATGGCTGTCACCCGGTTGGTACCCGGGCCCCCGCTTCGCGAGCACGGCTCGCATGGCGACGAGGCCTCTTCGGCCCCGGTTGGTGAGGAGGGCGACGGCTTCCTCGATCTCCGGCAAGGTCGCAAGTCGTTGCCGGAGCGCGTGGTCGACCACGACGCCGAGATACCCCGCGGGCAGGACTCCGGCGAGGTCGACGACGGTGCGAGCAGGCGACGTGACCGAGATTCCGTGCTTCTGGGCCTGGTGACCGGGCGGGAGCCGCCGGCTCTGGTGCGTCTTGACGCCGGGTAGCCTCGGCCATTGGGGCCACGGCACGACGATCTCGGTCTGCTCGGCCATGACGCCGGGGAAGCCCCAGATCTCGGCGGCGGACCGGTGGGATGCGAGCGCCCCAGGGCCAGCCGCCAGCAACGCGGCACGCAACTCGGTCCATCGGGACGCCGGGGCGTCGGCCGACTTGTAGATGCCATTCCGGAGGCGCTCGATCCGGCCGTTTGCGAGCCGCCCCTTCACTTGCTTGATCGTCAGATGACCACGGGCCTGCTTGCGTGAGGCCATGCCGTCCTGCTCGGCGAGCAGCGCCGACAACCTGGGTTCGCTCATGGGCCCCATTCAACCGGGACCCTATGACACCCTCCGATTGACTCGCGAAAGTGGTACCTCCAAGGGCCAATGGCGCGGAGTAAAGCGTAGGGGGTGGGAGCATGGGCGGGTGATCTTCGACGGCTACTCGCAACAGCTGCCTGACATCGACGAGGAGGAGACGGCCGAGTGGGTCGACTCGCTCCAGGCCGTGGTCGAGGCCCGCGGCAAGGCCCGC
>JBOGIC010000609.1:0-4226 GCA_050744985.1 Acidimicrobiales bacterium | reverse complement strand
TGAGCAGGTCGAGTTGGCGAGCTGCGCCCACCAGCTCAGGCGTGACCGGCTCGCTTCCGACCAGATCACCGAGGCACCAGCGCTCGTGAACCCCGGCCGTCGCCATGGCGCCGAGCACATTCAGGAGCCGGTCATGCCGACCGTGCACATCCGAGCAAACGCCGATTCTCACCGAGCACCATTGTGCGTCTTGCGACTGAACGCCGTCGGGGGCTCCGCAACGGGATCCTGTAGCGGGACGGGACCGCGGCTGCCAGTTCCGCGCCCGCGCGCCGTTCTGTGATACCCGCGGGGTTGGCCGGCGCACGCCGAGCCGTCGATACCGGCGGATCGGTCCCGACCTGGGTTTCGCCACCGCTCATGAACGAGAGGCCTCACCGCCGGGAGTTGAAGGTGATCGCAGCAACGAGGCACCTAGGCCGATTGCCCACGCAGGTGCGAGCAGCACGTTGCCCGTGAGCCCGATCAGCCTGAGTGCCTCGACGTCGACGAGGATGCCGACAGCGTTAAGCACGAGAGCGGCGCCGACGACCATGGCCAACGCGCCAAGTCCACGTCGGTGACGGCGCAACAAGTAGCCCATCCCAATGAACCAGGCGGCCCCGGCGACGTTCTGGGCCACACCCTGCAAGCCGTCTTCGCCGATCCGTCGAGCCAGGTCGAAATCGCGGACTATGTCCGCGCGCATGACGGCATTCGCGCCGCTGTACTGCTTCATTAGGTATGGAAGCGTCGACGCCAGGACGCAGGCCCCCGCCGCGCCGAGCAGGATGTAGAACCCTGCTCCGACCGTCGAGACGTCGGCCATGGTCGAGTCGTCCCGTCGGAGCCAGCCAGTCAGGTGGACGGCGATCGGAACCATAAGCAGGTAGCTGCCGAACATGGATAGCCACAAGCCCCATCGAATGGGTTCCGCGGCGTCGGCACCCAGTGCGACGAACGTGGATGCCTTGTCGAATGCCTCGAAGTCGTAGCCGGCACCGGCGAGGCCGACAACGAGGCTGGCCAGCGACATTGCGCCCGCGACGATCGTCACCACGCCGATGCTGCGGTGTCGGTCCTCCACGTCCACGCCGCTCATCCCCGCCGGCGTGAGCCGTCGTGCCCAGCCTGGTGATGCCCGCCGTGGTCGTGCCCGTCATGGTCGCTCCGAAGGTCGCCCCCACGCGCCCCGACGCACGGGCTTCCCCGCTGCGAACCGTTGACGATGGACGTCACCGATCCGATCGGCACGGCACCGCCCCCGTCGGACCGCGCCAACCGCAGCACCGTCGCGACTGTCACCGCGAATGACTCGTCGCCGGTCGTGGCGACGTCGAACATGCAGTCGCGGTGAACCGCATCAACGGTGACCCTTCGGCACAGCATCGCAGCAGTCCGCTCCGAAAGTCCCGACGGCGGCGCCTGCGCCCGCGGCACCGCGAACTGCGGCTGCAATATCGGGTTGGCCGCCTCGACTGGCCACTGCCGGGCCTGCACCTCCATACCCTCGTGGTCGCGCAACAGCACGAATTCCTCGGGACGCCTGAGGCGCAGCGTAAGCGGCGTGCGACCTCAACGCTAAGGGTTGACCCCGCCGTTACCGAACGCGTCCGATAGTGCGCTGGGGAATCCGGCACCGATCGCGCCGCGGACGTTCGCGAGGCCGGCGAACACATCTCCACGACACACACCGTTGACCCGAGGTCGTCGCCTTCATGGCCGCAGCGCTGGAGGGAGCCGGAGCTGCGTCGAGGAGTCCTTTCGGGGTAGTCGTGCGCGATCGGTCGAGCGGGCGCCGGGCGGCGGTGGCGGTCAGTTCGCCATGCCGAGCAGGCACCTGTACGTGGGACGGATTGAGGGTTCGCAACATCCGGTAGACCGTGAGCCGATCCCGTTCCGGTACCGCCCGCAGGCCGATCGGCTAGCGAGACGGCCCGGCCGCCACACACCCCCAAGCGCCGCGATGGACCCTCCCGCACCGCTACGGGATCGGCCAACAGCCCCTCCCCTCGCGGCCTCCTCGTGGCCGGCCGTACGGGAGGCGCGGGCCCCGTCAAGGTATCGGTTTGTACGCAGCGCTACCCGCCGATCCCGGCTAGTCGATGATGCAGCCGATGCCGTCGAGGACAGCCCGAATTCTGGCGTTGCCATCGCCGGGCAACACGATGGCCGGAGACCGCGGATCCTGAAACCTCCGCCGACAAACGGACCCAGGACAGGCACAAGTACCGGGCAGACGATTGAGAGCAGCGAGGGATGAAGAACGGCGGGTTCCACCTCAACCAACTGGTCCTCGGCCGCCATGGCGGGAGATGGGAGCAGACCCCAGCCCGTGAGCAAGATCGCTGCTGCCAACACCGATGTCGAGAACCACGCTCGCTCGGCGATCATAATTCCCACCCGAACCTTCGGCGCATCCCTTTCTGTCGCATCGTCAGCTGTGACCTCCAGTCGGTTCAGACAGTAGCCCCAGCGCGACGCATCGAGAGGCTGTGTGTCAGAAGGGGATCCGCGATCGGGACCCTCCGGAGTGGCTCAGGTCGAGGTGGTGCTGACTCCCGAGGAGCCGCGTCATGCGGTTTCATCCTGGCATCCGCCAACCGGACTGTCCGCTACCTCACGTCGGGCAGCACGGTGAGCAGTTCGCTGACCCGCTGGGGGCCGCCGTCGGCGAGGCCCGTGACCACGACGTGGTAGGTGCCGGGAGCCAGCCCGTCGACCACCTGGTCGTAGCGCCCGCCGCCCCGATTGCCCAATTCCGCGTGCCGGTGCTGGGCACCGGTGGCGGCGTCGGCGACGGACAGATCGAGCGCGAGCCGGTCGTCGGGGTGCCGTGCGGTCACGACGACCCGCTCCCCGGCGGCCGCGACCTCGGGCATGTCGACGGAGAGGCCCTCCTCGGTATCGGGACCGAGCCCCAGGAACGCCCGGCCCTCCAGCGCCGCGCCGATCACCTGGTGGAGGGGGCGGTGGGCGGGGAGGTCCACGTGGCGACCGGTGACGACGTGGGCCCGAGTGGCGTCGTCGCCCCACTCGGGAGGCTGGGCCGAGGCGCGGGGCACGGTGCCGTCGCCCCGGCTCCGGCGGGGGCCGGCCGGCGTGGGCCAGTCGACGTCGCCGAGCACCTCGACATCGCCGTCGGGGGCCAAGCGCGCCACGGTGGCGGTGACCTGGTGCTGGCCCACCACCGCCAGCGTGTGGGGCATGGCCGCGCCGAGCGCGTCAACGCCCCGCTGAGTCTCGGCGTGGAAGGTGGCGGCGGCGGCGAAGAGGCCGGTGGCGGCCACGGCGCACGGCAGGCGGGCGGCGAGGCTGATGCGGGCTCCGCCGGCGTCGAGCATGCAGTCATACGTCGGGAGCAGCTCGTGCACGGAGGGCAGGGAGGCGAGCAGGCGGTGGAGGCGTTCGCCGGTGCGCCCGGGGATCTTGGGGATCCCGTGGGCAATTGCGCCGATGGCCCGGGCCGCCCCTCGGTAGGGGGTGCCCAGGCTCACCAGCAACGAGCAGCGCTCGGCGCCCCCCTCGCAGGCCAGGTAGCGGCGGGCGACCAGGCCCCCCATGGAGTGGCCGACGAGGACCACCCTGCTCCCCGGCGGGCGCTTGTCCAGCTCGGCGTCCACGAACCGCCGGAGGGCAGCCGCGCTGGTCGAACACGACCGCCGCCAGTCGTAGGGGAAGCCCACCACGCTGCCGGGGCCGAAGCGGCGGGCTAGCTCGGCCGACAGGGGCCGGTAGTCGCCGTGGTTCCAGAAGCCCGGGACGACCACGGCCCCCTTGACGAGCCCGGTGGCCACCACCCCGTCGACGTGGTCGGGCCCGGCCAGGGTCAGTCGCCGGAAGGGGCGCCCGAAGGTGAGCAGGTAGCGCAGGAACGCCCGGTCGGCCACGTCCCACACGACCTTGCCCCCGACCGCCAGCACGCTGCCGCCGATGCCGGGGACGACGACGCACAGCTCCGGCCCGTTCCCGGCTCCGACCACGGCATGACTCTACGATCGGCGGCCATGGCGGACGCCGAGGACCAGCGATGCGCCGTCGCCACGATCGCCATCGCCGACTACGACGACGACCGCGTCCCCGCGACCCCCGTGCACGATGCCGGCGTCGCCTTCGCCTCGCTCTTCGGCGGCGCCGGCGGCCTCGTCCACAACATCGCCCGCAACCACCGCCTCGGCCCCCGGGCGGAGGAGGCGGCGGTGCGCGGCGCCGTCGCCGCCTGGGGGGCCGCCGGCGCCGAGGTGGGC
>JBOGIC010000608.1:0-2846 GCA_050744985.1 Acidimicrobiales bacterium | reverse complement strand
TGGCGTTCGGGCCACGCAGGCCGGTCATGGCGTTCGGGCCACGCAGGCCGGTCATGGCGTTCGGGCCACGCAGGCCGGTCATGGCGTTCGGGCCACGCAGGCCGGTCATGGCATTCGGGCCACGCAGGCCGGGCGACGTCGCCGACGAGCGGTCCGATCCTCTCTGTCGCCTGCTCCACCTGCGCCGGCAGGCACTCCGCGCGGGAGCGGGCGTCGGCGAGCCGGTCCGCCCGGGCCAGCGCGTCGATCTCCGCGCAGAGCCGGGCGAGCCTCGTCGCCCCAAGGAAAACGCCGGCGGACTTCAGGCGGTGTGCGGCCCGCGCCGCCGCGTCGGTGTCGCCGGCATCGAGGGCGTCGACGATCGCACGCGCTCCCTCGCGAGCCTCGCGAGCGAACGTCGCCCAGACCCTTGCGACATCGCCAGCACCGAGGTCGGCGACGAGCGAAGCCAGCGTCGCCTCGTTCACGACCGGAGCGTCGGGTTCGGTTCCCGGGGAGGAGAGCCCGCGCCCTCTGGTCACGCGCGCCATAGTAGTGACCACGATGCACGTGGGCGGCGCCGTCCGGTGGCTGACGTGGAAGCGGTTCGCGATGGTGGGCCTGGCGGCGGTCGCCCTTCGCCTCGTCATCCCGTCGACTCGGGCCGGCCAGGCGTTCATCGTGCTGTTCTGCGGCGTGTGCCTGGTGGTCGCCTGGATCGGCGTGGCCCGGCTCGAGCCGCGAGACCGCCGGCCCGCCCTCTGGTTCGTGATCGCCCTGTCGATGTACTACGCCGGCGACCTCTTCTACTACTACTACCTGCTCGTCGAGCAGAACCCCCGTCCCTTCCCGTCGTTCGCCGACATCCTCTATCTCGGCGACCTCCCCCTCTTCATCACCGCGCTCCTGCTGCTCATCCGCCGCCAGAACCCGGGGCGCGATGTCGCCAGCCTGATCGACGGCGCCATCGTCGCCACTACGTGCGGGCTGCTGTCGTGGGTCTACGTCATCCGCCCGACGGTTGTGTCGAGTGACGCGCCGCTGCTCGACCGGGCCATCGGCATGGCCTACCCCCTGCTCGATGTCCTCCTGCTCACCATGGCGGTGCGCCTGCTGCTCATTCGCGGGCGCCGGCCGCTCGCGCACGTCTTCCTCGCCGTCGGTGTCCTCTGCCTGACCATGGCCGACGCGTTCTACAACTTCCTCAACGTCCTGCCCGGGCTGCCGCTCCACATCGAGCCGTACTACCTGCTGTGGCTCGTCTGGTACGCCCTCGCCGCCACGGCCCTCCTGCATCCCTCCGTCACCGCCGGGATGAACGCCGACGAAGGCTCGGACATGGAGCTCGACCGGCGCCGGCTCACCTTCCTCGGGGCGGTGGTCCTCGTGGCGCCGGCGATGCTGGTGTTCCACGGGCTCCGGGGATGGCACGACAACCTCCCCATCATCGGGCTCGCGTCGATCGTTCTCTTTCTGCTCGTGATGCTGCGCATGAGCCTCCTGATGCGCTCCCTGCGCCAGGCGCGGGTCGCCGCCGTCGCCGCCAGCGAGGCCAAGTCGGCCTTCCTGGCGACGATCAGCCATGAGATCCGCACGCCGCTCAACGCCATCATCGGCCTGTCGGGCGTCCTCGCGGAGAGCGACCTCGACGACGAGCAGCGGGGCTGGACCGAGACGGTTTCGTCGAGTGGCCGGACGGTGCTCGTACTGATCAACGACATCCTCGACTTCGCCAAGATCGAGTCGGGGTCGATGGAGTTCACCTGCGAGCCCTTCGATGTCCGCTACTGCGTCGAATCCGCGATCGCCGTTGTGGCGCCGGCGGCCGAGGCGAAGAGCCTGAGGCTGACGTTCCGGATGAACCCGGACACGCCGGCGGTCGTGCTCGGGGACGCCGATCGGCTGCGGCAGGTCCTCGTGAACCTGTTGTCCAACGCCGTCAAGTTCACCGATGCCGGCGGTATCTCGCTGCTGGCGCGCGCCCATCCACCCGACGACGTCAACGGCGGCTCGCTCGGCGATCCGGCCGCTTTCGCGCCCACGCACCTCTATTTCGCCGTACGCGACACCGGCGTCGGCATCCCTGCGGGCGCCCGGCCCCACGTCTTCGAGTCGTTCTACCAGGCCGATGCATCGGCGGCGCGGCGCCACGGCGGCACCGGCCTGGGCCTGGCCATCAGCCGGCGGCTGTGCGAGCTCATGGGCGGCGCCATGTGGTTCGAGAGCGAGGAAGGCCTCGGCTCCACGTTCCACTTCACCGTGGCCGCCCGGTTCGTGGCCCCTCTGGAGGTCACGCCCCGCCGGGCGGTGCCGCCGACGCGGTCCGCCCCGCGCGTGCTTGTGCCCGATCGCGATGGCCCACATCAGCCGCTCGAGGTCCTTGTGGCCGAGGACAACCCGGTCAACCAGCAGGTGATCCTCCTGCTGCTGCAGAGGCTCGGCCATCGGGCCGACGTCGTCGCCGACGGTCACGAGGTGCTCCGTGCCGTCGGGGGCCGGCCCTACGACGTGCTTCTCATGGACATGCAGATGCCCGGCATGGACGGCCTCGAGGCCAGCCGACGCCTGGCGTCGTCGCCGCCGGACGTGCGGCCGTGGATCATCGCAGTGACGGCGAACGCCGTCGCCGGCGACCGTGAGCGGTGCCTCGCCGCCGGGATGGACGACTATCTGAGCAAGCCGTTCTCGAAGGACGACCTGGCGCAGGCACTCGCCCTCGTCCGGCGCCGCCGGCCGCACGGGGCGGGCGGCGCTCGCTGACCCAACGCCGGCCCAACAGCCACCCACCGAAGATTGTGGGGCTGCTGGGCGGCGCGAGATGGTCAGGTGGGTGAGCTTCCAGCAAGCTTGGAGGTAGGAGGTCGTAG
>JBOGIC010000607.1:0-5749 GCA_050744985.1 Acidimicrobiales bacterium | reverse complement strand
GGCCGGCGTCGGCGTTCGGGCCACGCAGGCCGGCCACGCCCGCGGTCGCCGCCCGAATGGCGGCCACCATGACCTCGGTGTCCTCGGGCCCGGCGCCGGCGAAGGGCTCGTCGAGCAGCAACAGGCGCGGCTCCTGCGCGAGCGCCCGGCCCAGTTCGAGCCGCTTGCGGGCGCCGGGCCCAAGCTCGCCGGCCCGGCGGCCGAGGTCAGCGTCGAGGCCCAGCTCGGTGGCGATCTCCGCGCACCGCCGGCGGTGCGCCGTCTCCTCGCGCCGGGCCGGCGGCCACCGGACGGCGGCCGCCACCATGCCCGTCCGCATGAGGCGGTGGCGCCCGAGCAGCAGGTTGTCCAGCACCGTCAAGCTGTCCACCAGGCCGAGGCCCTGCAGGGTGCGCGCGACACCCAGCCGGGCGGCTCGCATCCACGCCGTCGTCCCCGCCACGTCCCGGCCGTCGACGACGATGCGCCCCCCCGACGGGCGCTCCACGCCGCTGATGCAGTTGAGCACCGAGGTCTTCCCCGCCCCGTTCGGCCCGACCAGCGCGACGCACTCGCCGGCACCGACGGTGAAGCTCACGCCGTCCACGGCCGTGACGCCGTCGAAGCGCAGCACCAGCCCCTCGACGGCGAGGATCTCGGTCACACCTGGGCCACGGCGAGGACGGGGTCCTGCTCGGTGACGAGCACGGCGGTGCCCTCGGCCGCCAACTCGTGCAGCACCTGCGACACCCGCTCGACCGACTCGCGGGCCAGACCGAGCGTGGGCTCGTCCAACAGGAGCAGGCGGGGCGAGGCCAGCAACGCCCGCGCGATCGCGAGGAGCTGTTGCTCGCCGCCCGAGAGGTGGCCGGCGCGCAACGTGCGGCGCGCCGCCACCGCCGGGAACCGCTCGAGGACCCACGCCATCCGGGCGGAGCCGTCGCGCACCGTGTAGGCGCCCGCCCGCAGGTTGTCCTCGACGGTCAGCTCGGTGAACACGCGGCGGCCCTGGAGCACGTGGCCGATGCCCGCCCTCACACGCGCCGACGCGTCACCCCTGAGGGGTTCGCCGCGGTAGAGGATGCGGCCCGCCGTCACGCGCCCGCCGTGGAGCTTCAACAGCCCCGAGATGGCGCGCAGCAGGGTCGTCTTCCCACTACGGCTCGGGCCCACCCGCGACGCTATGGCGCCCTCGGCGACGGTGAGCGACACGTCCCGCAGCACGGGGACGCGCCGGCCGTACCCCACGCACAGGTCCTGGACCTCGAGCAGCGGCGCGGGCACGCACAGATCATGGCGCGCCCGACGGTCACCGGGCCTTCTTGGCCGCCTTCTTGGCCAGCGTCTTCTTCACGGGCGCGCTCTTGCGCGGTGGCGGCGCGGGCCGCTGGCGAGGAGTCGACCGCTCGCGGCGGAACATCACGAGCGTGGCGAAGCCGTTGTGCACGGCGGTCATGTTCACCGGCTCCCAACCTTCACCGGCGATGGCGTTGAGCTCTTCGTGGTCGAAGTCGGAGAAGCCGTCCAGCCCCACGCCGAATACCGCGGTCCAGTACTCGTAGTTGGCGGCCACGAGCCGGAACCTTAGGAGATCAGCATGTTCCGTGCGTGCAAGTGGGTGAGGAACAGCAGCAGCACGGCCGATGTGCCCAACACGACCCCGCGGGCGCGCGGGCGTTCGGCCAGCAGTTCGCCGGCGACGGCGAAGCAGGGGAAGGCGGCGAGCACGTACCGGCCGAGCCCGACGAAGTCCTTGGTGGACACCGCGGACAGGCCGACCACGGTGGCGGCGTACACGCCGTAGGCGACGCCGAAGCGCCGGAAGACCACGACCACCAGTGCGCCGGCGACGATGGCCACCAGCAGGTGCCCGAGGAGGTGGAAGTGGTGCGGTTCGAGGTACGGCGGCTTGAACATCCGCCCGAACCACGAGAACTTCAGCCATGTGCGCCAGCCCGGTGACTGGTGCCATCCGCTCTCGGCCTCCAGGAACAGCAACGGGTTGCCGAAGCGAACCCCGAGGAACAGGGCGTACGCCGCCACCCCCGTCGGCGCCAGGAGCAGGCCGGCGTCGCGGCGTCTCAGCACCGACAGGTCGAAGCGACGGCGACCGGGCACCCCCAGACCGCCCCGCCGCTCGATCGCGAGCAGCCACAGGCCGGCGATCAGCACGAGGCCGGTCGGCCGGGTGGCGGCCGCCAGCGCGGCGGCGAGACCGGCGGCGAGGGGACGGTCGCGTTCGAGCAGGACGAACGCCGCCAGCGCGAACAGCAGGTACATGGCGTCGGCGTAGAGGGTGCCGAAGAGGTAGAAGGCGCCCGGGTACACGAGCAGGCACCCGAGCGCGAGGCGGGCCGCTCGCGGGCTGAGGTGGTCCCGGCACCACTGGAAGAACACCGCGGCGGCGCCCATCCCGCACGCCAGGCTCAGGAGGAAGCCGTCCACGACCGTGTTGCCCCCCACACGGGTGAGCGCCCGCACGAGCAACGGGTAGGCCGGGAAGAACACGACCGGCAACTGGTGACGGGCGCCGAGGGAGAAGCTGTACCCCTCGCGGGCGATGCCGGCGTACCAGGCGCCGTCCCACCACGCGAACGCCTGCAGCCAGCGGAACCCGCTCGGCGCCGTCTCCAGCGGCGTCGGGTGGCGGCGCATGGCCGGGGGCAGTTGGGTGTACGCGAGCACGGACACGACGACGATCAGCGCCGCCGCCCCGGCGATGGCTGCGACCGCGAACCACCAGTCCGAACGCGGGGGCGGCGAGGTGTCCGGGCTCGGCGCAGGCGCGCGCGCCTGCATGGTCACCGGCCGCTCACCACCGTGCTCCTGTCCTCCCGCTCCGGAACTTCGGCGCGAGTTGTACCACGCCGCCGGCGCGGGGAGCTACACCCGCGGCGCGCAGTCGTACTGGATGAGGCGACGGACGTCCTCCGCCCGGTCGGCCCCACCGAGCCGCCCGACCAGGTGCAGGGCCATCTCGATGCCCGCCGAGACTCCCGCCGACGTTACGACCGGCCCGTCGTCCACATAGCCCACGTCGGCGAGGACGTCGATGGTCGAGTCGATCTCCGCCAGTTGCTCGAGATTCATCCAGTGCGTCGTGGCGCGGTGGTTGTGCAACACGCCGGCCGTCGCGAGCACGAGGGCGCCGACGCACACGCTCGACATGATGTGGCTCCGCGCCGCCTGCTCCCGGAGCCACCCGAGATGCACCTCGTCCTGCATGAGGCGGTTGATGCCGTTGCCGCCGGGCTCGATCACGACGTCCATCGGGCCGGCGGCGGCCAGGGCCGTGTCGGGCGTCATCACGAGGCCTCCGGCGCACCGGACAGGCCCCGCTCCGGCCGTGCCCACGCTGATCACGCGCCACCGGTCGTCGGGGCGCAGACGGGTCCACAACGTCAGCACTTCCCAGGGCCCGGCGACATCAAGCTCGTCGACGTCGGGGAACAGCAGCATTCCGATCGTGCCCGGCATCTGGGGAACGTGCTTAGCACTCGGTAGAATCGAGTGCCAGGATGCTGGACGAACGCAAGGCCGCCATCCTCAAAGCGGTGGTTGAGGAGTACATCGAGACGGCGCAGCCCGTCGGGTCGGCGTCGGTGGTGCGCGCCACCAACCTCGCCGTGTCGACCGCGACCGTGCGCAACGAGCTGGCCGTCCTCGAGCGCGACGGGTACCTCGATCACCCCCACACCAGCGCGGGCCGGGTCCCGACCGACAAGGGCTATCGCTTCTTCGTCGACCACCTCACACCCGCGCTCTCCCAGCCGCAGCGCCAGCGGGTGCAGGACTTCTTCGCCCGCGCCCACGGCGAGATCGAGCAGATGCTGCACGACACCACCAACCTGCTGTCCGACCTCACCCACTACGCGGCGCTCGTCGTCCCGCCCTCGCGCGACCGGGCGACGGTGCGCTCGGTGCAGGTGATCGGGCTGGGCAGCGGCGTGGCGGTGGCGGTGGCGGTCCTCTCCGACGGTACCGTCACCAAGGCCGTCGTCGAGGCGGACGGGCCCAGCGAGGACACCCTGGCCGCGGCGACCGTCCAACTGAGCCGGCACCTGGCCGGGCAGGTGCTCGAAGACGATCCGCCCGTCCCGCGCACGGGCGACGACGTCACCGACCGGGTGGTCGCCAGCGTGCGCAACGCCCTCGGCCGCGCCCGTTCGGTCGAGCCCGATCAGCTCTTCGTCGGCGGCGCCGCCGAGATGGCCACCACCTTCGACGCCATCGAGACCGTGCGGCGCGTGCTCGCCATCCTCGAGCAGCAGTACGTGCTGGTGTCGCTGCTGCGCCAGGCCATCCACGACGACCGCCTCAGCGTCGCCATCGGCGCCGAGCACGGCGTCGAGCCGCTGGCGCAGTGCTCGCTCATCGTGGCGCCCTACGAGTACGAGGGCACCCGCCTGGGAACGATCGGTGTGCTGGGCCCCACCCGCATGAACTACCCGCAGGCGATTGCGGCCGTGGGCGTCGTCAGCCAGCGCCTCGGGAAGGCCATCCGCGAGGGCGAGAGCCAGTAGCGATTCATGGACGACGACTTCTACGCCCTGCTGGGCGTCGGCCGCAGCGCCACCGAGGACGACCTCAAGAAGGCCTACCGTCGACTGGCCCGCGAGCTGCACCCCGACACGAACCCCGACCCGGCGGCCGAGGAGCGGTTCAAGAGGATCACCGTCGCCTACGAGACGCTGCGCGACCCCGAGCGGCGGCGGCGCTACGACATGTTCGGCCCCGACGGCGTGCGGGGCGCGGGCGCGGGTGCGGGTGGGGCGGGCTTCGGGGGCGACTTCGCCTCGGGCCTGGGCGACCTGTTCGAGAGCTTCTTCGGCGGGAGCAGCCCCTTCGGCGGTGGCAGCGGTCGCCGTCGCGCCGGACCACCTTCCGGCCCCGACCTCGAGGTGGCCCTCGACCTCGAGTTCAAGGAGGCCGTGTTCGGCGGCACCCACGACGTGCGCGTGAAGGTGGCCCTGCCGTGTGATGCGTGCTCGGCCACGGGCGCCCGGGCGGGGACGAGCCCCGAGACGTGCGGCACCTGTGGCGGGATGGGCCAGGTGCAGCAGGTGCGCAACTCGATCCTCGGCCAGATGGTCACCACCGGCCTCTGCCCGCGGTGCGGGGGCATCGGCCAAACGGTCAGCGATCCGTGCCCCGACTGCCGCGGCGAGGGCCGGCGCACCCAGGACAAGACCTACCCCGTCGAGGTGCCCGCCGGCGTCGACAACGGCAACACGCTGCGGGTGCCGGGCATGGGCGGGGCCGGGCCGCGCGGCGGGGCGCGCGGCGACCTCTTCGTCCACCTCCGCGTGCGCCCGCACGAGCGGTTCCGGCGCCAGGGCTCCGACCTCGTCCATGTCCTGCACGTCCCGCTCACCCAGGCGGCGCTGGGCGCCCACCTGCGCTTCGACACCCTCGACGGCACCGAAGACCTGGTGATCCCGCGCGGCACCCAGGGCGGCCGGGTGTTCCGGCTGCGGGGCCGCGGCGTGCCCGAGGTGCACGGGCGCGGGCGGGGCGACCTGCTCGTGCAGGTGGCGGTCGGCGTCGTCGACGACGGGCTGCTCGGGGTCGACCACGAAGACGTGCGCCTTCGCGGTCATGGCGTTCGGGCCACGCAGGCCGTCATGGCGTTCGGGCCACGCAGGCCGGCACGGGCTACTTGAAGGCCGAGCGGATCTTGCTGAAGAAGCCGGAGTCGGGAGGCGCCACGTCCTCGCCACGCTCGGCGGCCAGATCGCGGAGCAGCGTCTCCTCGTTCTTGGTCAGCTCG
>JBOGIC010000606.1:0-3194 GCA_050744985.1 Acidimicrobiales bacterium | reverse complement strand
CCCCGCAGCACCCGCCGCATCAGGGCCCGGCCCCCGGGCAGCCGGCTGGGAATCGAAAGCTCGGCGCCGTGCACGACGACGGCGTAGGGGCACCCCAGCCTCCCCCCGGCCAAGCCCAGGGGCAGGGCCGGGTCGAGCACGACGAGGCGGGCGCCGGTCTCGTCGACCAGGCGACGGACCTGGTCCACGACCGTGGGCGCAGGCCCGAGGACCCGTTCGCTCGACCGCACCACACGGAACGGTTGGTCGCGGTCAAAGGCGGTGTCACCGGCGTAGGGCGTCGTCAGCACGGTGACGCGTTCGGGCGGCAGGCGACGCCACAGCTCCCAGAGGTACGACTGGATGCCGCCGATCTTGGGTGGGAAGTCGTTGGTGACGAGGACGTGCGCCAGCCGGCCCGCCCGGGATCAGGAGAACGACGGCGAGAACGGGCCCGCCGGCGTGTCGCTGTAGGCGAGCTCCGAGGCCTGCTTGGCCGAGATGCGCGGCCGGATGACGAACGCATCCTCGTCATCGTTCTCGTCGGTCGCGGCCCGCCGGGGCGGGGGCGGAGGGGGCGGCGGGGCCTCACCGCGTGCGGGCTCGAGGCCGAGGTCGTCGGCGAGGTCGTCGTCGAGGGCGTCGTCGAGGTCGATCTCGGGTTCGGACAGCGTCGGCATCGGCGACGGCATCGGGATGGGCGCACGGCGCTCCGGGGGCCGGCGCGACGCGGGGGGCGGCGCCGGGCTGATGACCGGACGGGTCGAGCGGGGAGCCGGCTCGACCCTGCGCGGCACCTGCCGCGGGGGGACGCTGCGGCCCGGCGTCACCAGCCCGTTGGGACCACCTTCGGGTCGGCGGTCCGAACGGCCACTCACGCCCAACGGGCCGCTCGCCGGAGCGCGCGGCGGCATCGGCGAGCGTGCAGCCGAGGATGCAGCCGAGCGTGCCGCCGAGGGTGCAGGGGGCGGGACCGGGGTCGGCCGCTTCGGCCGGGCCGTCGCCATCGAGCGCGGCGGCACCGGCGCGGGTGTCAGGGTCGGGCGGCGCGACGTGCGGGCGGTGACGACCGCCGACCCGTCGGTGCCGAATCGGGGGCCCGGCGGGCGCGGCGCCAGTGGACGGGGGACACGACTCGCGGTGGACGCTTCGGCCGACGCAGCCGCGACGCTCTTCGTGCGCTTCTTGGCGCCGGTGGCGCTGGTCTTCTTCGCCGTCGCCGTGGCCGTGCGCTTCCTCGCCGTCCGGGCCGCGGGCGCGGCGCGAGCCGTCTTCTTCGCCGGTGCCTTCGCCGGTGCCGTCGGCGCGGCCTTCGTCGGTCGGGCCGGCGGTCGTCGCTTGGCGGCCGTCTTCGCGGCGGTGGACTTCGGCTTCGCCTTCGCCTTGGCCTTCGCCGCTGCGGGTCGCTTGCGCGCCGGCGAGGCCCGCATGGCCGGCGGCGTCGCCGGGTCGATGTCCGACTCACTTTCGTCGGGTATCTCCGGCCGTGCCGCGGCCCGCCGGCGGCGCGTGCGGTCGACGTAGCCCAGATCGGAGCCGAGCCGGTCACGCGCCACCAGCCGGCGGCTGGCCATGTCGAGCTCCCAGGTCGCCTGCTGGTCCCGACCGCGCGAGCGGTACCGGAACTGCACGGTCCACACACCGTCGTGCACCTGGTGCGCGCTCCACGCCCGATCGAACTCGTCCTCGAGCATGCGCAGCCCGCGGTCGACGAGGTTGAGCGCGACCGAGTCGCCCAACGGCAGCGGCGACTCGCCGCGGCGCGCCTTGGTGAAGGTGAGGCTCCGCGCCAACTCCACCACCTGGGCCTGCTCGGCGATGATCGGCGCGGCGAAGCGCTCGACCCACTCGTAGTCGACGCGGGCCTCCTTGGCCACCTCGTCGATGCTGCGCCCGGCCCGCAAGCGGGCCTGGATCTCCCGCGGCGTCAGGTTGCTCTCGGGACGGGTGCGGCGAGGGTCCCGATCCTCGCGCCGAGTCGACCGCTCGCCGGTGGCAGCGGGTACCGCAGCTGGGGCCTCACCACCGTTCCGCAGCCGTTCTGCTTCAGCGAGTTTGTCGAACAGCTCATCGCTGATCGCGACGACGAAGCTGCCGGACTTCGAGCCCTTCCTCGTGCTGAAGATGAGGCCGTCGTGGTCCGTGGTGAAACCGACAACGTGGAGCTTTCGCACTCACGCTCCCGTATGCGCATACTGGCCCGGCGATGACGGGCCCCTGCTGGGACGCTACCACTCACTTTCGTAGACCATGGGGATCCTCGGCACCCAGTTGTGCTCATCCGGTGCGCCGGACTTGGCGCAGGCGCGGCACGAGGCCGGCATCACCGAGGAGCCGCACCGCCCGCGCCTCGGCCACGTCGATCACCACCGCCTCGTCGGGCTCGCGGTTGCAGATGAACGTGACGACGCAGTCGTCACACGCCGGCGTGTGCTGCATCACGCACTCGTCACAACTGATGATCGTCGGTTCGTCCACCTGACCTCCTGAAGCCGTCCGGGACCCGGAACATACTCAGGGGGGTATGACAGTCACCGCCCCAGGAGCAACAGCAGCTGCTGTGAGGAGATGACGTTGGCGCCGGCGTTACGAGCGCCGCGTTGCACACGGCGGTCGCTGCTCGCGACCGTCACCGGTCGCTGCACCGGCAGTTGCGACACGAGGTCGACGACGACGTCGTCGGCTTCGACGCCCGGCGGTGAAAACGTCACGCGCACCGCCTTCGGCGTCGTCGGAACGGTCCCGGGCATGGCGACGTCGGCGCCGTCGAACACGACGCGCGCGTCGGCGCCGGTGCGGGCGGCGAGCTCCCCGAGGGCGTCGACGAGCCGGTTGCGCTGCTCGGCGATGGGCAGTGCGGGCCACCCGGCCTGGGACACGTTGTAGCCGTCGATCACCAGCATCATGGCCGGCACGCGGACGAGGTGGTCGGCCGCCTCGCGGGAGTCGTCGTACACCGCCGGCGGTAGCGGCACCGGCCGGCGCACCGGCTTCGCCGCCTGTCGCGGCACAGCCGCAGCGGGAGCGGGTGCGAGCGCGGGAGCGGCCAGCGGTTCGTCCGGTGTCGGCGGTGCCGACAACGCGTCCGCCGACAGCGCGTCCGCCGCCGCCCGCAGCCGGCCGGCCAGCTGCACCGCCGCCTCGGCCGCGTCGGTCAACGCATCCGTCGCGCCGGGCCAGATGGGGCCGGCCGCCGCCGGCGGGGGCTCGAGCGC
>JBOGIC010000605.1:0-3924 GCA_050744985.1 Acidimicrobiales bacterium | reverse complement strand
CGAACCGCATGGTGGATTCTCGTCGACCGGCCGCTACAGAGCGGGACCCGAATCGGCACGACGCAGGCGACCGAGACGACGATGCAGCTGGACGTGCCCGGGTCGTACAGCGTCGAGGCGGCGATCGCGTGGCGGGGCGGCGTGTTTCGCTCGACCGTCACGATCTCGGTCACCGAGCGCGGGCCGCTCGTGCCGTTCGACTCCGTGAACTACGACGCGTCGAGACAGCCCGGTGTGCTCATCGGCTCGCAGCGCTACGCCATGTCGGCGGGTGGCTCGCTCCAGGTCGTCGCCGTCGACCGCCGGAACCTCGAGCTGCTGGGGAACCGCAGTTTCACGGCCGACGCCACGGGCATCACCGCGGGGACCGGCTACATCGCCACGTTCCCGGCGACCGCCCTCGTCATCGTCACGAACCCGGCGGGCTGGAACAACGACCTGCCTCGTGTCCAGCCCGCGGACCTGGGCCGGCTGAACCTGGCGCTGGCTCGTATCGGAGCGGCGCATCCGTCGAACTGGTACCTAAACAGCGACTACGCGTCCTGTTGGGCAGGCCGGCAGGATCGCTGCACCGGTCCGGGATGGCAGGAGCGCACTGGCGTTGTCACCCCGTTCCCGTTCAGCTTCGCCGGCGTGCCCGGCATGGCCCTGGGACAGGCCTGGAGCGACCTCGCCTTTCTGCGGGGGACGCGTGACGGGCGCCTCGCCGGCTACCTCACCGCGGCGTCGTCGGTGGACGACCCCGAGGGGCCCAACGCCTACACCCTTGTTCGCGGCGCGGACGCCTACGCCCGGGTCGACACCTGTGCCTCCGGTTCACCGGCGACGGCGTGCGTGATCCAGGTCGGAGCTGCGTCGTACGCACCGCCGCCGGGGGCCAACGGCGTGTGGGTCGTCGAGCTCGGCCGCAGCACGCTCTCCTTCCGCCGCCAGACCGTCGCGACCACCGCCTCCGACCTGACCCGTGCGCTCAGGAACACGATCAATACCAACCCCGGCCACGAGGTCGTCACGGGCTTGACCGACCAGACCGTGGTGATCCTGCAGAGCGTCGGTTCCGGCCGACTCTCGGGCGGCGACACGGATATCCTGCCGTTCATCGAACAGCTCGGCGGGACGGTCGAGGCCTTCACCGCCGCCGTCACCACCGGCCAGCCCTACTCCTTGGTTGGCGTGGCCAACGACCTGCCCTGGCGGGGCGCGGGGGCCGAGTCGAGCCCGGTTATCGAGGGGAGCCAGGCGGGTTTCCAGCGACTCGAGCTGGTGCGTGACCGTGACGGCCGCTTCACCCCGCAGATCGCCGATCCGGTAGGCATCGCCAACCTCGACCTGTACGGCATCATCTACCAGAACCTGACTCCTTGGTCGTACGCCGCCAGCCCCGTGCTGCCCTACCTGGCCGGTCCCCTCGCCCTCCCCGCCGACGTGCGTTCGGCCTACGCCAACCGGGCCGTGGACTTTGCCAGCAAGCTGGCCCTTCTGCTCAGCCTCCAGTGCCCGGCCAACCACGACGCGCTGGGCTTCACGTGCGCCGACTTCACGGCCGTGCAGGACCAGCTGAAGTTCGAGTTCGACGGCGTGCAGAGCGTTCGCGTCCTCCTCGACGCGCTCAAGCAGCCGTTCCTCCAGTCCGGGCAGACCCAGCAGTTCGCCGTGCAGGAAATCGCGGCGCAGATCCAGGCCAGCCTCCAGGCGCCCGGGACATCGCCGACCAAGTGGAGCTGGCTCAAGCAGCTCTCCTACGCCATGTCCCTCGCTGCCTCCCTCGCCCGGCTGGTCGGCCAGCCTGCGCTGGGCGGTGCGTTCGGGCTCCTCGCGACCGCCGCGTCCGTCGGGTACAGCGAGCTGACGAGCACCAGCAACGGCGCGCAGGCGCCCGACATCACCGCGGCAGTGAACCAGCTCAACGCACGATTGGCGAAGCACAACTTGGCCCAGGTCGAGAGCCTCGGACTTATCGAGCTGATCCTGGTGGCCGACCAGGGAAAGCTGCTCACGGTCCGCACCAAGGCGGGCACCGACCCGGCGTGGAGGTGGACGCAGGCGACGGCCAGCAACGCCGTCAACTCGCTCAACGCCGCCGCCCGGGCCTCCACCTACACGGCGTTGATGCCTCTCGCGTGGCCGCTCTGGGTCGTCCAGCCGTCGAACAACCCGGCCGGTCCTTCGACCAACACCACTCCCTGCACCGGCAGGGAGATCGACCCCGTAGGCGGCACTCGGTACATCGTCACCTACCCGTTCCAGCGAGCCCTGCCGGCCAACCAGTTTCCAGCCGTAACGGCGTGGACCGGCACCGGACTCTCGACCCAGCTCTGGACGTTCGCCCGCATGTCGAACTTCAGCCGGTGGTACTGGAACAACCCATCGAGGAACACGACGCTGCCGGGCGCCTCGCTCACGGCCAAGATCTTCAGCCTGGGCGGCGACGGTGCCGGCCAGTACGCCCCCCGCTGGTACCGCCAGACCTACAACCCGCCGGACCGGGCCGTGTGCGTCCCGGATCGGGGAGACTCGGCCCTGGCGCTCGCGGCCCGAGGCGGCATCCTGCCGGCGAACGTGATGGTGCGTTGACCATGGACGTGGCACGCCCGGCACCGATGCGGCGCCGCGATGCGCGTTCTTCGGCAGGCGCCATCGTGGCGCGGCCCGCCGCAGCGACGTCCCTTGAACAACGACAAGCTGGGCTCCAAGGTCGGCCACCGCTTGGCGCCGGATGAGCAGATACAAGCGGCGACGACCTGTGCGACAGGCCCGTCGCCGTCGTTCAAACAACACGCCGCAGTGGCGGCGCTCGCGGCCGCCACGCTGTCGATTGGCATTGTCACGAAGCGGCAGTGTGTCCTCGCGCTGACCAATCGTCCGCCGCGTCAATTCCTACGGCCACGGAGTAGGGGGACGGCACGCCGCGCCACAGGGCAGTGCCCGAGCTGACGACCCTGGAGGCCCTGGGAATTCGCTCCGGCAGCGGCAACCCGGTGTTATCGAATCTGATAACATAGGTCTGTGAAGACAGACCGGGAGTCCATCGCCGGCGGGCTTGTTGCCGAGGCGCGGATACTGGCGGGGCTCTCCCAACGTGAGCTTGCTCGGAGGGCAGGCACCTCGGCGGCAGCCGTGGCGAACTACGAGAACGGTCGCCAGCAGCCGCGGTTCGACACGCTCGTCCGGCTGATCGAGGCCGCCGGCTTCGAACTCCGCTGCAGGGTCGAGCTTCCCGACGAGCAGGACCGGCTGTACCGGCAATGGGAAGCCACGGTGTCCCGCTCCTCTCTCGAAGACTGGTACGAGCGCCTGGGTGCCGGGCCGTCATAAGCGAGCCACCTCAGCTACATCCGGAGCGGATGTTGCCAGTGCTCCTTCGCCACAAGGTCCGCTTCGTCATCCTCGGTGGCTACGGAGCGATGGTGCACCGGGTCGAGGGGCTGGAGCCTACGACCGACATCGACATCTGCCCGCTGCTCGACGACGCCAACCTGGCCCGGTTGCGAGCGGCACTCGACGAGTTGGGTGCCGAACCGTTCTTCGGTGAGACGGCGCGACCTACCAGCCTCCGAGACCTGCTCGCCGATCGAGAGCGGTTGGAGCAGACCAAGGCCGTGATGCTCGTCACCGAGTGGGGCGCGCTCGACCTGGTGATCCGGCCGGATGGGATCAGCCGCGGCTACCGCACGCTGGAGCCTGCGGCCGCGATCCGGCCGGCTGTCGACGCAGGCGGGAACCCCGTCGGGTTCGACGTGCCGGTGGCCTCGCTCCGGCACATCTACATCTCGAAAAGGGACGCCGGCAGACCCAAGGACATCCGGGCCCTGCGCCATCTCGCCCGGGCGCTGGTGCAGCAGGTCCGCCGGCCGGGCGGCGGCGAGGGGGCGAGCGTGGAGGCTGAGCGGCTTCGGGCGGTCGAGGAAGCGGGCCGCTCCGGGT
>JBOGIC010000604.1:0-2777 GCA_050744985.1 Acidimicrobiales bacterium | reverse complement strand
CGTTGCCCGGGCGCAGCATCCCGGCCAGGGCCTCGCCCGTGGCGTCCAGGAACACCAACAGGGGATGGAACCCGAAGCCACGTTTGTAGGTGGGGCCCGCCCGCTCTTTGTCGGAGTGCGAGGTGAGCAAGGTGCCGTCGAAGTCCATGACGTAGAACCCCGGGTCCGCGCCCGCGGCCCATACCCTCGCCCGGGCAGCGGCCCGGGCGGCGGCGATGCGTTCCTGTGCGGCGTCGTCGACGGCCTCCAGCGCCCGCCATGCGGTGGGCGTGGAGGCCACATCGCCGAAGAGCTTGGGCTGGTCGCGCAACACGGCGAGGTCGGAGATGGCTTCGCCACCGTCGGCGATCATCACCGCCAGGTCGACGAGGACCTGACCCCGGTCGTGCCCACGGCGGCGCCGCTTGGTGGCTGCCATCGCTTCCGACAGCGCCTGGCTGAGCCCGACCTCGTCGGCGAGATCGCTCAGCAAGCGAGCGCCCGCATGGCCGACCACGCCCTTGCCGTCGGAGGTCACCTTCAGCGCGGGGCGAGCGACGTTACGATTCACCTCAGAAGTGCCCTCCTGGTCTGGACTGCTACGGCGACGACAACCGCAGCTTTCCTTGCCAGGGGGGCGTCTTCGCGGATCGGCCCTCGCCCGAGGGCGCCGTTACTGAAAGATCAGGGCTAAGCGTCGAGAATCGCTGCCGGATGCGCGCTGGTGTTGCACCCGGCCGCTCGGGGGCACGTAGGTGCAGCGTCGAGTGGCGGTCCGAGCGCATAAGACTCCATTCCGGGATTGGGCGGGCCCGTCGGCCGCGTGCACTCCGACACCGAACCGATTCGGCGTTACGGGCCTTGCGACCGTGAACCGAACTGCGTCCCAGAACGCGCGAGAGAGCGGAAGCCGCGCAGACCATCGGCCGCGGGCCGGCATGGGCCCATTCCGTCCTCGGGTGCCCGATCTCGTGCGAGCGCGGCAGTGAGCATGACCGCACAGTCGTCGCCGGGTCCGCGGCCGGGCACCGGGCAGGAGCGGGCGATCGAAACGGTACGAGTGCCGCCGCTCGGCAGACTGGCCGAGGACTCAAGCGGTTACCGGGCGCAACCGTGGTGCCGGCGCCGGGCCGCGGCGTACCGCCCCCTACGCCGTGGCCGAGGAATTGACGCGGCGGACGATTTCCTCCAAGCCGCCACGGGAGAGGGCATCCACTGCCACCTCGATCGACGATCCGTCCGCGGCGGTCATCAGGTACCGGCGCGTGAGCTTGTGCGGTAGGAGCTCGAAGTGGATCGAATCCCTCGGGACCACGGCAAGCAACGTATCGGTCGGCCGGATGCCTTCGCATCGAAGACGAGCAGCCGGCGATTGGTCAGTACGAGGACACACTGCCGCTTCGTGACAATGCCGATCGACAGCGTGGCGGCCGCGGCGCCGCCACTGCGGCCTGTTGCTTGAATGACGGCGACGGGCCTATCCCACAGGTCGTCGCCGCTTGTATCTGCTCATCCGGCGCCAAGTGGTGGCCGACCTTGGAGCCCAGATTGTCGATGTTCGAGGGACCTCCCTCCGGTGGACCGCGCCATGCTGGCGCCTCGCCTTCGACGTGTCGGGTCTGCCTCGGCACGCCGGTGCCGAGAACGGCGGGGGCAACCCTGCGACGTGCCCATGTTACGAGATCCTCCTCGACGGCGGCGAGGAGGGCGGCTGCGAGCAATCCGCGATCGCCGCCGCCGAGCGCGAGGATTCGAAGAGCGCGCGACGCCTCTCCTATGGCCGACGCAGCGGCGCACTCCGCTCGCACGCGACTCAGACCGATCGGGGGAAGTGTCGGTGTGGCGGAGGATGCCGGTAGGGGAGGGCGGTCAGTACCTTTGCATTGGTGAACTCGCGCCGCGCGATCTGCGCCGATGCGCGAGGCCTTGTCCGGCCGCTGTGACGTCGGTCGGCTCGGGGTGAGGCCGGCGTACCTACCGCGCCACGTGTCGGAGACGATCCCGGACCTGGCGTAGGCCGTCGAGCACCTCAGGCGGGCCGTCGATGTCGAGGTCGAACAGCACGGCGACGACGGCGACGGTCGAGACGAGCCAGTCGATCGAGTCGGCGCGGACGCGCACCGAGCAGCGGGTGTCGTCGAGGGGCTCGACCTCGGCGTCGGCCCAGCGCACGACGGGCCGCACCTCGCCGGCCGGGCCGTGGACGACGAACGTGGCCTCGTGGGGCTTCGGCAGGGACCGCAGGGACTGGGCGACGTACGCGGCGGCGTCGGCGGCGGGGAGGTCACGCTGGGGGATCCGCCCGCCGGTGGCGCGCGGGCCGGCCACCCGGTCGGCGCGGAACGTACGCCAGTCGCCGCGGCCGGTGTCGTAGGCGACCAGATACCAGAGGCCGCGGGCGGCGACGAGCCGCAACGGCTCCACCCGCCGCGCGGTCGTCTCACCGCCGGCGGCACGGTACGTGAACCGCAGGTACTGCCGTCCCGCAACGGCGACCGCCAGCTCGGCGAGCACGTCGGCGTCCACGGCGGGGCCGGGGCGGTGGACGGCCATGGTGGCGGACGCCAGCGCGGCGACGCGGGCGCGCAGCCGGGACGGGAGCACCCGCTCGAGCTTGGCCAGGGCCCGTACGGCGGCCTCGCCGAGCCCCTCGGTCACCGGCCCGGCGGCGGCGCGCAGCCCGGCCACGATGGCCACCGCCTCATCGTCGTCGAGCAGCAGCGGCGGCACGGCGGTGCCGGCCACGAGCCGGTAGCCGCCGGTGGCGCCCTGGGTCGCCTCGACGGGATAGCCCAGCT
>JBOGIC010000603.1:0-6369 GCA_050744985.1 Acidimicrobiales bacterium | reverse complement strand
GGGGTAGTCGCGGGCGTGGATCGCGGACACGGCGAGGTCGCCCATGCCGGGCCAGGCGAAGACCCACTCGATGATCAGCGCGCCGCCCAGCAGGTGCCCGACGAACAGGCCGATCACGGTCACGACGGGGATGAGCGCGTTCTTCAGCGCGTGGCGGAACAGCACGGTGCGCCTGCGCATGCCCTTGGCCCACTCGGTGCGGATGTAGTCCTCGCCCAGCACATCGAGCATGGCCGACCGCGTCAGGCGCGCCAATACGGCCGCCGGGCCCAGCGCCAGGCAGATCGCCGGAAGGATGAGATGGGCCGGCGAGCCGAAGCCGAACACGGGCACGACCTTCAGGGTTACCGCGAACACGAAGATGAGGATGTAGGCGGCTACGAAGCTCGGCATCGACGCGCCGAGCAGCGAGCCGAAGCGCGAGAGGTGGTCGACGACGGAGTTGCGCCGGGTCGCCGCGATCACACCGATCGGCAGCCCGACGACAATCGCCAGCGCGCCCGCGGCCAGGGCCAGCGCGATCGTGCGCGGGATGCGCTCGGCCATCGCGTCGCGCACCTCGAGCCCGCGCAGCCACGACCGGCCGAAGTCGCCGCGCACGGCGTCGCCCAGCCAATGGACGTACTGCGCCGCCAGAGGCCGGTCGAGGCCGAGCTCGTGGCGCTTGTCGTCGATCTGGGCCTGGGTCGGGGGCTGGCCCTGCTGGCGTTCGAGGACCACCTCGGCGGGGTCGCCCGGCGCCAGCACGGCCAGGAAGAACGTCAGGATCGAGACGCCGAGGAGCGCGACGAACAGCGCCGCCGTGCGGCGGACCAGGTAGCGCGCCAACGAGGGTTGGCTAGCTGGTGGCGGTGCGGAAGACGGTCGTCCAGGACTGGTGGTTGACCGACGGATGCGGCGTGAACCCCGCCACCGAGGACTTCAGCGCGTAGATCTGCGGGAAGCTCGTCAGGGCGATGGCCCCTGCCGTGGTGCTGACCAGCTCGGTGTTGGCCTCGGCCGACTTCAGCTGCGATGTGGCGAGGTCGGGCGCGTTGTTCGCCTCGTCGACGAGGCGGTCGAAGGCCGTGCCCGGGTTCGTGAGCTTGACCCGCGCGTTATTCGTCTTGCTGCCCCAGAACTGCGCCGGGATCCGCACCGGGTTGGCGTCGTTCTGGTTGAAGTAGTTGACGTCGACGTCCCACTTGCCGGAGTTGATCTTGGCGCTGTACGCAGCGGCGTCGGGTGACTGCTCGAGCTTCAAGTCGATGCCGGCCCGCCGGGCCTGGGCCTGGAGCAGAGGCAAGGCGTCGGGATGGAAGTCGAACTGGGCGGCGACGATCAGCGCCAGCTTGCGCCCGTCCTTCTCCCGGATACCGTCCGCGCCCTTCTTCCAGCCCCGCGCCTCCAGGAGCGCCTCGGCCTGCGTCAGGTTGGTCGTCACGCCCTTGACCAGGTTGGCGGACGGCCCGAGCACGGCCGGCGGGCTGACGCCCGGCACGACCTGGGCGGTGCCGCGCCAGAAGTCGGCGAGGGCCTTGGCGTCCAGGCTCATACCGAAGGCCCGGCGCACGTCGGCGTCCTTGAGGATGTCGTAGCCGGGCTCGCCGTTGAGGTTCATCGAGAGGTCGACGGTGGCGCCGGGCGGGGCGGGCGCCACCCTCAGGCCCGGCCGGGCCATCACGTCGGGCGTCTGCTGCGGCGCCAGGAACCACTCGATATCGACCTCGCCCGCCTCGAGGGCGAGACGGCGGGTGTTGGCGTCGGGGATGAAGCGGAACGTCATCTGCTTCAGGCGCGCCTTCTGGCCCCAGTACGCCTCGTTGCGGGTGACCACGAGCCGGTCGTTGGGCGAGTAGCTGCCGAAGACGAACGGCCCCGTGCACACCGGCTGGGTCGCCGGCTCCGTGCCGGGGGCGATGATGCTGAGGAACGGGTGGCTGATCTGCTCGGGCAGGCGGGCGTTGGGCTGGGTCGGCGTGATGTCGACCGTGTACTCGTCGACCACCTTGACCGAGTCGGCGCCGAGGAAGGTGTTGAGCGTGTTCCGCTTGTCGACGGCCCGGGTGAAGCTGTACTTCACGGCGTCGGCCGTGAGGCGTGTGTTGTTGTGGAACATCACCTCCCGGCGGAGCTCGAACCGGAAGGTGTTGTTGCCCACGTTGGTCCACTTGGTGGCCAGCGCCGGCACGGGCTGCAGGCTCTCGCTCAGGCCGACGAGTGTCTCGCAGACGTTGGCGTTGTCGGGCCAGATGGCGAGGTTGACCTTGTCCCGTGTGATGTACACGTCACCCGGTGTCGCCGCCGTCAGGGTCTGTTGATCGTCGGGGAGCGGCGTCTCCTGGCCGCCCGCCGGCTGCGGGTTGTCGTCCGTGCCGCCACAGGCACCGGCCAGGACCACCAGACTCATCAGTGCGACGGCCAGGCGCAGCCTCATCGCACACCACCCCCTCCGGCGCGACATCAGACGGGCGACAGCCTATGTCTTCTTGTCGGCCGTCTTCTTCTTGGGCTTCTTCTCCTTCGGGGGCAACGAACCGACGTACGTGAGGGCTTTCCCGATCCACGGGTCGGCCTTCGCCGGGGCCGCCCGCCACGCGCCTGGGAGTGTGACGTAGCCGCCCATGGGCCGTTCCGCCGGGCCGAACGGGCCGGCGCCGTCCTCGGCCAGCAATGCGTCCCGGTCGGCCTCGTCGAGCTTCACCCCGACGGCGGCGCCGAACAGGCCCATGAACATGTTCCCGTTCACGAACGCGGCCAGGTTGCCGAACATCGGCTTCACCTCGACGCCGGCGCCGTCGGGCACCAGTGACCGGAAGAAGTCCTTGTCGTCGTCGGTGGGCTTGGGCATCTCCACGGCCACGACCCTAGGCCTAGGGTGCCGTCATGCGGGCCCGCTCCGAGGTCGCCGCCTGGGGACGGCGGACGCGCCAGGTCGTGGGCTTTGCGGCCGCGACCGGCTTGGTCACGGGCCTGGGCGTGGCCGGGTTCGAGTGGCTGACCCGCTTCCAGATGTTCAACCGGCTCCTCCGGGCGCCCCTGCCGCTGCAGGCGATCGCCCCGCTGTGCGGGCTGCTACTCGCCGCTGTCGCCCTGCGCGTGCTCGCCCGCGGCGCCGGCCGCGCCACGACCGACGAGTACATCCGCAACTTCCACCAGATCGGGACGCGCCTCGATCCGCGGCCGGTGCGGGGCCGGCTCGTCGCCAGCGTCGCCACGCTCGGCTTCGGCGGCGCGATGGGCTACGAGGGCCCGTCGATCTACCTCGGCGCGTCGCTGGGCTCGGCGCTGCAGCAGCGCTTCAGCCGGTACTTCTCCCGCGAAGACGCCAAGCTCCTCATGGTCTGCGGCGCCGCCGCCGGGATCTCGGCGATCTTCAAGGCGCCCGCCACCGGGCTCGTGTTCGCCCTCGAGGTGCCGTTCCAGGACGGGTTCGCCGGGCGCATGGTCCTGCCCGCCGGCATCGCCTCGGCGGTGAGCTACCTCGCCTTCGTCGCCATCACCGGCACGACGCCGTTGTTCGGCGTCTCGGGGTCGCCGCCGTTCGACCTGCAGGACCTCGTCGGCGCGGCGGTCGTCGGCGCGCTGTGCGGCATCGGCGCGCGGCTGTTCTCCGTCGGCCTTCACCTCGGCCGGCACCACGCCAAGAAGCTGCACCCGTACGTCGCCGCGGCCATCGCCGGGACGGTGCTGGCCGGCCTGGTCGTCCTCTCGGACCACCTGTTCGGCCGCCCCCTCACCCTCGGCGCCGGCTACAACAGCATGGGCTGGGCCCTCGACCCCAGCCGCGCCGTCCTCCTCGTCCTCGCGCTGCTCGGGCTGCGCACCCTCGCGACGATCTTTACGGTCGCGGGCGGGGGCGTCGGTGGCCTCTTCATCCCCCTGGTCATCGAGGGGGCGCTGCTTGGACGGGCCATCGGCGGGATCTTCCGCCCCGACACCGACAGCGTCCTGTTCCCGCTCCTCGGGGCGTCGGCCTTCCTCGGCGCGGGCTACCGGGTGCCGTTGTCGGGCGTCGTCTTCGTGGCCGAGACCACCGGCCGCCCGGGGTTCATCGTGCCGGGACTGATCGCCACGATGGTGGCCCAGCTGTTCATGGGCCGCACGTCCGTCTCGGATTCGCAGGTGCAGGCGCGGGCCGGCCACCTCCAACGCCGGGCCGCGCTCCCGCTCACGAGCGCCCTCCGCCCCGACATGCCGACCGTGGCGCCCGGTACGACTCTGGCCGACTTCTACGAGCATCACCTCCTCGCCCATCGGGAGCTGCTCGTGCCGGTGGTGGACGGCCCCACCTACGTCGGCGTGATCCTCGTGGACGAGCTCAAGGCGGTGCCCCGCGCCGAGTGGGGGTCGGTCACCGTCGCCGAACGCATGAAGCGGGATTTCCCTGTCGCGCCCGTCGACTGGACGCTCCATGACGCGCTGGCCGCCATGGAGGCCGAGGACGTCGACCTGCTGCCCGTGGTGCACGACGGCGCCTTCGTCGGGGTGGTGACGACGACGGCGATCCTCGAGCTCGACGAGATCCTGCGCCGGACGAGCGACGAGGAGTAGGCGGTAAGATCGCAGCCAGGTGCGCCGGGAAGCCTGGTCGGCAGTTTCCTGACCGACCCCGAGGGAGGCCCTCCCGAGTGGACACGTCCGAGCGCCACGTCTCACCCACGCCCGGTTTTGCCATGCCGGCCGGGCTGCGGCGGTTCTTCCGTACCGAACAGGCGGGTGCGGTCGTGTTGGTGGGCGCAGCCCTGGTCGCGCTGGCCTGGGCCAACTCGCCGTGGCAGGCGGCGTACGCGTCGCTGTGGTCCACCGAGCTGAGCCTCCACCTCGGTGGCATCACCATCTCCACCGACGTGCGCCACGCCGTCAACGAAGGCCTGATGGCGCTTTTCTTCTTCATTGTCGGGCTCGAGATCAAGCGCGAGCTGGTCGCCGGTGAGCTGCGTTCGTGGCGGACGGCCGCCCTGCCCGCGATCGCCGCGCTCGGTGGGATGGTCGTGCCCGCCGTCCTCTACCTGGCGGTCGTGGCGGCGGCCGGGGCCGGTGACGCACTCCAGGGGTGGGGCGTGCCCATCGCCACCGACATCGCATTCGCCGTCGGGGTCGTGGCTCTGCTCGGCGACCGCGTGCCGGCGTCGCTGAAGCTCTTCCTGCTGAGCCTGGCCATCGTCGACGACATCGGCGCCATCGTCGTGATCGCCGTGTTCTACAGCGCCGGCGTCGACATCGGTGCGCTGGCCGTCGCCGCGGTGCTCCTCGCCGGCGTGCTCGTCCTGCGGAAGGTGGGCGTGGTGTGGGTGCCCGCGTACGTCGTCGTCGGCACGGCGGTGTGGCTGGCGCTGTTCCAGTCGGGGGTCCAGGCGGCGATCGCCGGCGCCCTGCTCGGCCTGATCGCCCCGGCGACGCCGGTCGCGCCCGCGGCGGTGGCGCGGGAGTGGACGGCCGACCTGAGCGACGAGCCCGACGCCGAGGAGCTGCAGGCCATGACCCGCCTGGCCCGCTCGACGGTCTCGGTGGCGGAGCGGTTGGAGCAGGGCCTGCACCCGTTCGTCAGCTTCGTCGTCCTGCCGCTGTTCGCGCTGGCCAACGCGGGCGTCGTGCTCGACGCGGGGCTGTTCGACTCGCCCGGGGCCCCGGCGGTCGCGGCCGGCGTGATGCTCGGACTCGTCGTGGGAAAGGCCCTCGGTATCTCGACGTTCTCGTGGCTGGCCGTGCGTACCGGGCTGGGCTCATTGCCCACGGGTGTGGGTTGGGGCCAGCTGGTCGGGATCGGCGTCACGGCCGGCATCGGGTTCACGGTGTCGCTGCTCGTCGCCGAGCTCGCCTTCGCGGCTCCCGGCCTGCAGCGGGCGGCCAAGGCCTCGGTGCTGATCGCCTCGGCCATGGCCGCACTGGGCGGCGCACTGCTGTTGCGCCGGTCGGCCCCGCCCTCCTGACGCTTTACTCCGCGCCATTGGGGCTGTGAGACCCCTGTTTCGCGGATCAAACGGTTGGGGGGTCGCTGCCTGCTAGCGTGGCGAACACATGTTCGACCTCAGCGAGCTCAATCCTGAGCAACGGGAGGCGGTGGAGCACGGCGACACCCCACTGCTGGTGCTGGCGGGCGCCGGCACGGGCAAGACGGCCACGCTCGCGGCGCGGGTCGCCGCCGTCCTCGAGCGCGGCATCGAGCCCGAGCGCGTGTGCCTGCTGACGTTCTCCCGGCGGGCCGCCAGCGAGATGTTGAACCGGGCGGCACGACTGGGCGACCGGGCCAAGGCGGCGCGGGTCGTCGGCGGCACCTTCCACTCCGTCGCCCAGCGCCTGCTCCACCGCCACGGCCAGCTCATCGGGCTCGACCCTGGCTTCAGCGTGCTCGACGCCGCCGACGCCAAGGAGCTGATGGGCCTGGTC
>JBOGIC010000602.1:0-2307 GCA_050744985.1 Acidimicrobiales bacterium | reverse complement strand
GGTCGAGGGTGTAGTCCTCGAGCGGGTTGTGGCGCGAGAAGTCGAAGTTGCCCGAGCACGGGTGGGTGGACGTGTGGCAGCCGATCTCGTGGCCACCGGCCGCCACGGCCCGCCAGTCGCCCACTCGCCGGCGGACCCGCGCCGGCAGGACGTAGAACGTGGCGCGGACTCCGTGGGCGTCGAGCACGGGGACGGCGTGCTCCAACTGGCTTTCGAATGCATCGTCGAGAGTGACGCTGAGGGCGACGCGCGCGCTGCCGGGGAACGGCTCGGCGCTCAGCCGAACCAGCGCGTGTTCTGCTGGTTGATGAATTCGTCGGTGCGCGGCGACGGCGCCGGCTGGCTGGGCCGCTCCTCGGTGAGATTGTCGCGGTCGATGTCGCCGTCGATGTCGAGGTCGACGATCTCGCCGTTCTCGTCCACCCGGACTGTGACTTTGGTTTCATCGGGCACGGGCTCTGGTATAGCACCGCGCGCCCGGCGGGTAGGACTCACCGTATGGGGATCTACGAGCTCGCAGCCCGCCTCGGCACCGTCGAGGCCCTCGACCGGATCGCCGAACCGTTGCTGGGCGCGGCCCGCAAACTCGTCCCGCCGGGCGTCGTCAAGGATGCCATGAGCGGCACCTGGCTCGGCCACCCGCTGCACCCGCTGCTGACCGACGTGGTCATCGGATCGTTCACCAGCGCGTCGGTGCTCGATGTCGTCGGCGGTCGTCGCGGCCAGCCGGCGGCCAACACCCTCACCGCCCTCGGGATCGCGTCCGCCGTGCCGACGGCGGCCGCCGGGCTGTCGGACTGGTCGGAGTCGTCCCGCGCCGAGCGTCGCGTCGGCGTCGTCCATGCATCGGCGAACATCGTGGGCCTCGGCTTCTATACGGCTTCGCTCGTCGCCCGCAGCCGGGGCCGGCGGGGGCGCGCCGCGTCCCTCGGCCTGCTCGGCATGGGCGTGATGACCGTCGGCGGCTACCTCGGCGGCCACCTGAGCTTCTCCAACGGCGTCGGCGTGAACCACACGTTCTGGCAGCACGGTCCCGACGACTGGACCCCTGTGCTCGCGGAGTCCGAGCTGCCGGAAGGCACGCCCGCGAGCGTCGACGCCGGCGACGCGTCGGTGCTCCTCTACCGCGGCCGCGACGGCATCCGCGCCATCGCCAGCCGGTGCAGCCACGCCGGGGGGCCATTGGAAGAGGGCGAGATCGACAGCGCCGGCCTGTGCGTGACCTGCCCGTGGCACCAGAGCGTGTTCCGCCTCGACGACGGCCATGTCGTCCACGGTCCCGCGACCGCCCCCCAGCCGACGTTCGCCGTCCGCGTCGAAGGCGGCAAGATCGAGGTGCGGGCCCGGTGACCCCGCGCCTTGGCGGGCCCGCCGTCAAACCACGGTGAAGCCCACGTCGGCCCATTTGAGGCCGTCGGTTACGCCGTGCGCGTGGATCCCGACCACCTCGCCCGGCTTGGCCGTGGCCGGGATGCGCACCACCGCGCCGTAGAACCTTCCCTCCCGGTCGGTCCGGGCGGAGGCGGGCTCAGCGCCGCCGGTGATGACGATCGCGTCGTTCTTTGCGAACCCACTCCCGTCGACGGTGATCTCGGTGCCCGGCGGTCCCGAGTCCTGCGACAGTGTGATGGCCTCCGCCTGGACGAGGTCCGGGATCACCTGGATGACCAGGAACGCCAGTGCGCCCAGGAGGCCCAGCATCACGAGCGAAGCAATCGCGATCGGTACGAACGGGGAACGGCGGCGCGCCGGTTCATGCGAGACGGGTTGGGGCGGGGCCGGTTGCCACGGCGTCGTCCAGGGACCAGGCCCGCCGACCCCCGGGGCGGCCGGGTAGCCCGGCGCGCGGGCGGACCACGGGGGTGTCCCCGCAGGATCGCGTGGCCGGTCCGCCGCTTGCTCATGCACCACCGACCCGGGCGGGTTGTCCTCGTGCACCTCCCTCTCCAGCACCCGCAACAGGTTGGCCAGGTCGTTCTTCCAACCCTCGCTGGAGAGCCGCACGGCGTTGCGTTCGGTCAGCGCCCACAAGTCCTCGGGGAGCGCTTCGCGATCCGGCATTGTCCCGCCATCGACCAGGACGGGGATGACCAGCACGTCGTCGCGCTCGAGTGCCGCCCGGATCTCTTGACGAAGGACATCATCGGGATCGTCGAGCCGTCGGCGGCGGTTCCGGTCCTTGGCCGTGAGCCACCCCTTGCCGATGAGGGCGAGGACGACGTCGCAGGACTCCAGCTGACTGTGGATGACGCTCGGGAACCGCGCCCCCGGGGCGATCCCGTCTATGTCGTGGAAGATCCTCTCCGG
>JBOGIC010000601.1:0-8497 GCA_050744985.1 Acidimicrobiales bacterium | reverse complement strand
CCGCTCAGCCGGGACGCCGGGGGCGCGGGCTGGCCGGGATCGCCTTCGAGCCAGCGGCTGATGTCGTAGTAGTAGAACTGCTTGCTCCACAGCAGCGACGAGAAGGCCTGGCGCATGACGAGCGCCTTGTCCTCGGTGATGTCCTCGGGCGCCATCTCGGCGTAGAACTCGTCGGCCTCGGTATGGCGGTGGGCGACCACCCGGTCGAAGTCCGAGCCCAGCGCCACCGAGGCGCGCGCGGGCTTGTAGCCGTGGGGGCGCAGGCGGAGGCGCAGCTCGACGGTGTCCTCCGGCGCCACCGTCACCTGGTACCAGAACGACGCCTTGGTGCCGCGCCGCTCGGGGTTGACCGTGTCGAGGCCGTGGACGACGTGGTCGTTGATGCCGTCCTTGGGGTACGGGGAGACGTTGGCGGTGCCGAACAGGCGCCGGTTGTTGGTCTCGTTGTCGCAGAACAGCGGCATCGGGCCGTCGCCGTGCGGGCCGGCGCCGGCGAGCAGCTCGAGCGGCCCGAGAAACGGGTGCTCGATGTCTATCGTGCCGGACGGTGTGAGGCTCAGCGTGGGCGGGTCCGGCGCGCCGTCGAAGCCCCATGCCCACGTGTTGCGGAACCACACGGTCGGCAGCACGTGCAACGCCTCGGCGACCGGCGCGGCGTTGGTGATGCGGACGACCATGAGGAGGTCGGACGGGTCGGCCTTGACGTAGTCGACCTCCACGACCCAGTAGCGGTCGCCGTCGAACACGCCCGTGTCGATGAGCTCGTACTCGGCGTCGTGCTTGCCGCGGCGGGCGTTCTCGACGACGAGGTCGGCGTAGGGGTAGGCATGCTGCGGGTAGTGGTAGCGCCAGCGGTTCCACGCGTGGCTGGGCAGCGCGTCGAGGTACCACCAGTACTCCTTGACGTCCTCGCCGTGGTTGGCCTGACCGCCGGTGAGGCCGAACATCCGCTCCTTCAGGATCGGGTCACGGCCGTTCCACAGGGCGAGGGCCACGCACATGCTCTGCTCGATGTCCGAGAAGCCGGCCATGCCGTCCTCGCCCCACCGGTAGGCGCGGGACCGGGCGTGGTCGTGGGGGAGGTAGTTCCAGGCATCGCCGTTCTCGCTATAGTCCTCCCGGACCGTGCCCCACTGCCGTTCGCTGACGTAGGGGCCCCACAGGTACCAGTCGCCGGCCTGGCGCAACCCGTAGCCCAGCTTCCCGAACTGCTTGACCCTCGCCCGCTCCGCGCCACTCATCGCGCGTGCAGCATCGCGCACGCCCGTTTGCTCCGCGCCATTGGCCCGTCGAAGGACACTTCTGCAAGTTGAACGCAGGGGGTGCATCAGGAATTCACATTTGCGGGCGACGCTGGCCTCGGAAGCCGAGACTGAGGAGGAAGCGATGAGCAAGCGAGTGTGGGCCGGCGTCCTGGCCGGCGTGCTGTCCGCCCTGGTGCTGCTGAGTGTGGGGCTGGCCGCCTTCCGGGCCGGTGAGCGCCGCGAGGTGGTCACGTCGACGGTCGGCGGCGACGGCGAGGTCGTCCGGGTAATCGACGGCGGGTACGGCTGGGGCCACGGTCCCGGGCCGTTCTTCTTCGTGTTCCCGCTGCTCGGGATCGTGGCCGTGATCCTGCTGGTGCGCGGCGCCCGTGGCGGGTGGGGCGGCTGGCGCGGCTACGGCGGTCCTCCGCCGTGGGTGGCGGGTGGCCCGCACGCCGCCTTCGAGGACTGGCACCGCCGGGCCCACGAGCAGGAGAAGGGTGGCGACGCCGATCCCGCGAAGATGAAGCAGTGACGAAGACGGTGCTGGTCGTCGACGACGAGCCCAAGATCGTCGATGTCGTCCGTGACTACCTGGTGGCCGGTGGCTTCCGGGTAGCCACGGCGGCCGACGGGCCGTCCGCCCTCACGAGGGCGGACGCCGCCGCGCCCGACCTGGTCGTGCTCGACCTCGGCCTGCCCGGCCTCGACGGGATCGACGTGGCACGCGAGCTTCGCCGGCGCCGCGCCGCCGTGCCGATCATCATGCTGACCGCCCGCGGCGACGAGCTCGACCGCGTCCTCGGCCTCGAGCTCGGCGCCGACGACTACCTCGTCAAGCCGTTCAGCCCGAGGGAGCTCGTGGCGCGGGTGCGGGCCGTGCTGCGCCGCACGGGGCAGCTCGAAGCCGCCAGCCCGGACGGCCCCTTCACCGTGGGCGAGGTGGTCGTCGACCCCGACCGCCGGCGCGTGGCCGTCGCCGGCCGAGCCGTCGAGCTGACCGCCACCGAATTCGACCTCCTCGCCCACCTCGCCCGCCAGCCCGGGCGGGTGTTCACCCGGTCACAGCTGCTCGAGGTGATCCACGGCGTCGCCGTCGAGTCCTACGAGCGGGCCATCGACGCCCACGTGAAGAACATCCGGCGCAAGCTCGAGGCCGACCCGCACCGCCCCGTCCACCTGCTGACCGTGCACGGCGTCGGCTACCGGTTCGCCGAGCAGTGAAGGGGGCGCCGCCGTGGTGGCCGGAGGGAGAACAGTGGCCGCCGCGTGGGCCGCCGTGGCGACGGGCGCCGGCGAGGTTCCGGCGCCGGTTCCTGTTCGTCGCGCTGGCGGGGATCGCGACCCTCGTCGTCGTCGGGATCGCCATCGGCCTCGCCATCGGAGGACCGCCGCGGTCCGGGCCTCCCTGGACCGGCGGTGGGCCCGGCGGGCCGAAGATGTTGCTCGGGGTCGCCGCCTTCGTGGCCGTGGTCGGTGGCATCGCCACGGTGCTCGCGTACCGGCGCGTGAGCCGGCCTGTGTCGCGGCTCCTCGCCGGCGCGGAACGCGTGGCGGCGGGGGACTACCAGGCCCGGGTCGAGCCCGGCGGGCCGCGGGAGCTGCAATCCCTGATCGACACGTTCAACGCGATGACCGCGAGCCTGGCCGACAACGACGAGCAACGCCGCCGCCTCCTGGCCGACGTCACCCACGAACTGCGCACGCCGCTCGCGGTGTTGCAGAGCGGGTTGGAGGCACAACTCGACGGCATCCACGAACGCGACGACCGGCACCTGTCGTCGCTGTTGGAGGAGACCCAGCGGCTGGGACGCCTCGTCGACGACCTCCACACGCTGGCCCTGGCCGACGCCGGGCAACTGCGGCTCCGGCGCTCCCGCACGGCCCCGGCGGCGCTGGCCGCCGAGGTCGTCGACGGGTACCAGGCGATGGCGGCCCGCAAAGGGGTCAGGCTCGCCGCCCGTGTGGACGGCGGTGCACCCGACCTCGAGGTCGACCCTGCCCGGCTCCACCAGGTGCTGTCCAACCTGGTCTCCAACGCCCTCCGGCACACGCCCGCCGACGGTGAGGTGAGCGTCGAGGTGACCGCCGGGGTGACCGCCGACGGCCGTGACACGGTCGCCTTCGCCGTCGCCGACACCGGTCCGGGCATCGCGGAGGACGCCCTCCCCGGCGTCTTCGACCGGTTCGCCCGCGCCGCCGACTCGCACGGCAGCGGCCTGGGTCTGTCGATCGCACGTGACCTCGTCGAGGCCCACGGCGGCACGATCACCGCGGAGAACCGTCCTGAGGGCGGCCTGGTCGTTCTCGTCACCCTCAACTCCCCCTACGGTGGCTGAGGGTGCCGAGAACCGGGGCGTACGAGTGGGCGGTGAGCGTGCCGTACGCGATCGCGTTCGCGTTCGTGGCCGCCGAGGTGGCGTGGATAGCCGGGCGCGGGCGGCTGGCGATCCTGCGATCGGCGGCGACGGCGACGGCCATGGCCGCCGGCGCGTTCGTGATCGGCGTGGGCTACACCGCCGTGCTGCGCGTGCTGTGGGACCTCGTGGCGTCGGTGCGCTGGGATCCGGCCACCCGGTTCTGGGAGCAGCACGCGGTCGTCGGCGCGGTGGCGGCGTTCGTGGCGTGGGACTTCGTCGGGTGGGTGTACCACCTCGTCGGCCACCGCACGCGCCTCGGCTGGGCCGCCCACCAGCCCCACCACACCGGGGACGGATTCGACGCCACCCTCGGGCTCCGGCAGTCGTGGGCACCGTTCCACGGCCTGGCCTTCCAGCCGCTCGTGGCCCTGGCGGGCTTCGACCTCCGGGTGGTCTTCGTGGGCGCGGCCATCTCCAACTGCTGGCAGGTCATGGAGCACACGAGCCTGCCCGTTCGGTTCCCGCGCTGGTTCGCGGCCCATGTGATGACGCCCGCCGCCCACCGGCACCATCACGGCCAGGAGGGCGGCTCCGTCAACCTCGGTCCGGTGTTCACGTGGTGGGACCGCCTCGCCGGCACGTGGGTGCCACCCGACGCTCCGGCGCCGGCGATCTATGGCCTGGCCCGGCCGACATCCGCCAACCCGTTCCGCATCGAGGCCGCGGGCTGGCTCGCGCTGCGGGAGGCTCAGCCGGCGCGGCGGCGCGCCTGGGCGTATACGACGGCCTGGCCGGCGATGATGCCCGGCATGAACAGGGCGAAGAAGCCGATGCTGCGCTCGGACAGCGCGGTCACCACCGCCGACAGCGCCAGCAGCCCCTCGAGCACCAGCACGACGATCCAGCCCGTCAGCGCCGCCTGAGACCCGGCACCAGCTTTCACGCCCCAGACGAACCCGAGCGTGACCATCGCCACGAACAGCAGCAGGGCCACGAACGCGATGACGAGCAGCACCACCAGCACGCCACCGTCGAGCTGAACCGCCTCGGCGAGCACAGGCCGTCAGCCGGAGCGGCTCGGTCGATTGTCGGCGCGCACCGACGGGAAGGAAACCCCCGACCGCCGGCTACCGAGGGGAGCCCCCATGCGCGCAGTGACCTGGCACGGCATCGAACATGTCAGCGTCGACACGGTCCCGGATCCTGTCATCCGGGAACCGACCGACGCCATCGTCCGGATCACCTCGACCGCCATATGCGGCTCCGACCTGCACCTCTACCGGGTCCTGCCGATGTTCCTCGAGGACGGCGACATCCTCGGCCACGAGCCCATGGGAATCGTCGAGGACGTGGGCGCCGAGGTCACCCACATCCGCCCGGGCGATCGCGTCGTCATCCCCTTCAACATCAGCTGCGGCGACTGCTTCATGTGCGACCGCCAGCTGTACGCCCAGTGCGAGACCACCCAGGTCTCCGAGTTCGACAAGGGCGCGGCGCTCTTCGGCTACACCAAGCTCTACGGGCACGTGCCCGGTGCCCAGGCCGAGTATCTCCGCGTCCCTCAGGCGCAGTTCGGCCCCATCAAGGTCCCGGAGGGCCCGCCCGACGAACGGTTCGTTTTCCTGTCCGTCGTGCTGCCGACGGCATGGCAGGCCGTGGCCTTCGCCGACATCCCCAAGGGCGGGTCGGTGGCGGTGTTCGGCCTCGGGCCCATCGGTCAGATGTGCACCCGGGTCGCGCGGGCCCAGGGCGCCGGCCAGGTGATCGGCGTCGACCTCGTGGCCGAGCGCCTGCAGATGGCGCGCCGCCATGGCGTGGAGGTGGTCGACTCCTCGAATTGCGACGACGTGGTCAGCGCCGTCCGTGACCAGACGGGCGGTCGCGGGCCCGACTCGGTCATCGACGCCGTCGGGATGGAGGCGCACGGTTCCCCCCTGGCCGAAGTGATGCAGACGGTCGCCGGCAAGCTGCCGAAGCGCATCGCCGCCCCGTTCGCCGAGAAAGACGGCGTCGACCGGCTCAGAGCGCTGCTGGACGCCATCTCCACCGTGCGTCGCGGCGGGACACTCTCGATCGTCGGCGTGTACGGCGGGGGCGCCGATCCGCTGCCGATGCTGGAGCTGTTCGACAAGGGCGTGCAGATCCGGATGGGCCAGGCCCACGTCAAGCGGTGGGTCGACGACATCCTGCCGCTCGTCCTCGACGATGCCGACCCCCTCGGCACCGGCGACCTCGCCACCCATCGCCTGCCGCTCGAAGACGCGGCCTACGGCTACGAGATATTCCAGAAGAAGCAGGAGGGCGCGATCAAGGTGGTGCTGCAACCGTGAAGGTCGTCGTCACCGGCGCGACGGGGAACGTCGGCACCAGCGTCGTGGCCGCGCTGGCCGCCGATCCCGACGTCACCGAGATCACCGGCATCGCGCGCCGGCGACCCACCTGGGCCGTGCCGAAGACGACCTGGCACGCGCTGGACGTGAGCCGTGACGACCTGGCCCCGGCCTTCGCCGGGGCCGACGCCGTCATCCACCTGGCCTGGCTGTTCCAGCCGGCACGCCGGCCGCTGGTGACGTGGGACAACAACGTGCTCGGCAGCATCCGTGTCTTCGACGCGGCTGCGGCCGCCGGCGCCCGTGCTCTCGTCCACGCCTCGTCGGTGGGGGCCTACTCGCCGCGACCGGCCGACGGTCGGCCGGTGGACGAGACGTGGCCGACGCACTCGCGGCCGACGGCGGCGTACGGGCGCGAGAAGGCGTACGTCGAACGCGTCCTGGACGCCTTCGAGCCCCGTCACCCCGACGTGCGCGTCGTGCGCATGCGGCCGTGCTTCATCTTCAAGCCCGAGGCGGCGGCCGAGCAACGGCGGATCTTCGCCGGGCCGCTGCTGCCCGCTCGGCTCGTCGGAGCCGGCTCGGTGCCGGTCGTCCCGGACGTGCCGGGCCTCGCGTTCCAGGCCCTGCACACCGCCGACGTGGCCGAGGCCTTCCGGCGGACGTTGACCGGCTCGGCGCGTGGCGCCTTCAACCTGGCCACCGATCCCGTGATCACACCCGTCGTGCTGGGCCGCGTCTTCGGGGCGCGCACGGTTCGCGTGCCCGCGGGCGTCCTCGTACGCGCCGCCAAGATCGCCTACGCCGCCCGCGTGACCCCCGCACCGCCCGAGCTGGTCGAGCTGTTCCTCTCGTTGCCGGCACTCGACGCCGGCCGGGCCCACCGGGAGCTCGGCTGGCAGCCTTCGCGCACCGGCGTCGAAGCCCTGCAATCGCTGCTCGAGGGCTGGCGCACCGGCGCAGACCTGCCCACGCCGCCCCTCGCCCTCCACGCCGCCGGTCCGCTCCGCCAGGAGGAGCTCGCCACGGCCGTGGGCGGGCGCGACGCTCTGGCCGGGTGACGGCCGGACCCATTACCGTTCAGGCTGCGGCGGGGAAGAGGGGAAGAGGCGCCGTGGGTCGCAACACTCGTCTGGGTCTCGTCGCGCTGGTCGTGCTCGGGGCGCTGGTGGCCTCGGTGACGCCCGGACGCGCCCAGGATGCGGACGGCGGCGCCGGCGCGCCGAGCGTGACCGCGGCCGTCCAGGTCACCGACAACCGCGACCCCAACCGGGCCCACACCACGCCCCAGATCGCGGTCAACCCCAAGACGGGCGAGATCGTGATCGGTTCGGCGGAGGTGCGCACGAAGCGCACGTGTGACATCCACATCTCCGTCGACGAGGGTCGCACCTGGTTCGCGGGCGGCGACCCGATGCTGGCGCCCTACACGGACTGCTCCCAGCAGGCCACCAACGGTCCGTACATCACGTTCCAGTTCACGCCCGACGGCACGCTCTGGGCCGCCTTCATGGGCAACGACCCCAAGTACACGACCCTCAACAACCGCATCGACACGCCCCGCCACGTCTTCGTCGCCCGCTCGACCGACTCGGGGCGGTCGTGGTCCACGACGATCGCGGTCGAGGGCAAGGAGGGCGACCCGGGCATCGGCAACAGTCGCCGGGCCCAGATCGCCGTCGACCCCACCAACACGGACAACGTCTACGTCGGTTACCAGAAGGGCGCCGCACCCGGCACCGCCCGGCGCGGCTTCGTCGCCGTCTCCCGTGACAGGGGGAGGACCTTCGGGCAGCCGATCGAACTGAGCGACGGCCGGGGCGGTGGCCAGCCCCGCCTGGTCGTGGACAGCAACGGTGTCGTGCACGCCCTCTTCGCCGCCGACGGGTTCCGCCCCTCGACCGTGACGGGCGACCCCGACATCCGGCCCCTCATCTACCGGCGCTCCAACGACGGTGGTCTGACCTGGTCACCCAACAAGGAGATCGATCCGGGCAACGCCATGTTCAGCTTCATGCGCAAGCAGATGCTCGCGGTCGACCTCGACTCCGGGGCTCTGTACGCCACCTGGTACGGCAACCCCAACCCGCGGGCCCGGCGCCCACCCGCAGGCCAGCCGTCCACCGACGCGTTCGACGACCGGGACGTCTACATCCGGGTCTCGACCGACGGCGGTGACACTTGGAGCGAGGCGCGGACGGTGAACGACGACGCCGCGACCAGGAACGTGCAGCACTACGACTCGGGCATCGCGGTGGCGCCCAACGGCCGGGTCGACGACGCCTGGTACGACTTCCGCAACAGCCCCACGCCCGAAGGCGAGGAGTCGGGTGGCAACGGCGGCGGTATGAACGATGTCTACCTCTCGTACTCCACCGACAACGGCGCGACATGGGCCCGCAACGTCCGAGTCAACGACCGCATCATCGACCGCACGATCGGCCTGTGGTCGAACAACGTGCACAGCCACACCAACGTGGCCGTGGCGTCGACCGACACGGCGAGCTACATCGCGTGGCAGGACACACGCAACGGCAACAAGGACCTCCAGGCCGAGGACATC
>JBOGIC010000600.1:0-5336 GCA_050744985.1 Acidimicrobiales bacterium | reverse complement strand
CCGCCCGGGTGGTGGTGGCGGCCCTCATGCTCGCCGCCGTCGCCGGCGTGACCCTGCCCCGGCCGGGCAAGGGCGTCGCCGTCCTGTTCCTCGTGGACGGCTCCGACTCCCTCGGCGCCGCCGGCCGAAGCGAGGCCGTCGAGTGGGTGCGCCAGGCCCTCGCCGAACAACCCCGGGGCACACGCGCCGGCGTGGCCGTGTTCGGCGGCGACGCCCGGCTCGAGCTGACCGTGCAGGAGGAGGCGCGCCTGCTCCAGCCGTCGACCCGCATCGACTCGTCGCGCACCAATCTGGCGGCCGCCCTGCGGCTGGGCGCAGCGGTGCTTCCCAGCGACTCGCGCCGGCGCATCGTCGTCGTGTCCGACGGGCGGAACACCGAAGGTGATGCCGGCGCCGAGGCCCGCCGTCTGCGCGAGGCGGGCATCAGCGTGGACGTCCACACCATCGAGTCGGCCGGCGGACCTGACATCGCCGTCGACCGCGTCGACGCACCGTCGGTGGCGCACCAGGGGGAGTCGTTCACGGTCCGCGCCACCGTGCTGGCGCCGCGCGCCGGCCCGGTACGCGTGCAGTGGGAACGTGACGGCCAGGTCGTCGAGGAACGTGTCGTCGATCTCGTCCCGGGCCGCAACGTGGTCGAGCTGGCCCAGCAGGCGGGGGCCGAGGGTCGCGTCAGCCGGTACCGCGTGGCCGTCTCGGGCGCCGACGACGCCGTCGCCGAGAACGACGTGGGCTACGCCGGCGTGCAGGTGGAAGGGCCGCCACGCGTACTGCTGGCCGAGGGCATGCCCGGCGAGGGGGCGGGGCTGGCGTCCGCCCTCCGAGCCGGCGGCATACCGGTCGATGTGGTTGCGGCGAGCGGGCTGCCGGCCCTCGACCAGTTGGCGACGTACCGCTCGACCGTCCTGGTCGACGTCGACGCGCGCTCGCTGTCGACCGAGCAGGTCGACGCCCTCGGTGCCGCGACGCGTGACCTCGGGCACGGCCTGGTCGTCGTCGGCGGCGACCGTTCCTACGCCCTCGGCGGTTACCTGGGCAGCGAGCTCGAGAAGCTCCTGCCGGTGACGAGCGACGTGACCGACCCGAAGCGCCGGCCCTCGGTGGCGCAGGTGCTCGCCATCGACAGCAGCGGCTCGATGGGCGCGTGCCATTGCTCGCCCGACGGCCCCAACGGCCTCGTGAACGGGATGAACTCCGGCGGCGTCAACAAGACCGACATCTCGCGCGCCGCGGCCGCCCGCACGGTCAGCGCCCTGTCCGCCAACGACCAGGTCGGCGTGCTCGCCTTCAACACCGACCAGCACTGGATCGTGCCGCTGCAGCAGCTCCCCGCCGAGGACGTCGTCACGCGTGGACTGCAGGGCCTCAGCCCGGCGGGGGGGACCAACCTCACGCTCCCGTTGAAGGCCGCCGGTGACGCCCTGCGCGCGTCCAAGGCGAGCCTCAAGCACATCATCCTGTTCACCGACGGCTTCACCAGCACCGACGGTCTCTGGACGCTCCGCGACCAGGCCGCGGCGCTCGCCGCCGAAGGCATCACCGTCTCCGTGCTGGCGACGGGCGAGACGGGCGCGAGCGAGAACCTCTCGTCGGTCGCCGAGGCCGGCCGGGGCCGTTTCTACAACGAGCGCGACCTGTCCGAGGTCCCCCAGATCATGATGCAGGAGGCGGTGCTCGCCTCGCGGCAGTTGGTGAACGAGGGCGAGTTCTACCCGAAGGTCACCTCGTCGGCGCCGGCGGTGCGCGACCTGCGCCAGGCGCCGCCGGTGCTCGGCTACATCGGGTCGACCGCGAAGCCGACGGCCCAGACGCATCTCACCCTGGGGCCCGAGGACGACCCGCTGCTGGCGTCGTGGCAGGTCGGGTTGGGGAAGGTGACCTCGTGGACCAGCGACGCGTCGGCGCGTTGGTCGCAGCAGTGGGCGACGTGGGGCGGGTACACGGCGTTCTGGTCGACCGTCGTCAAGGACACGCTGCCCCTCGAAGGGGCGGGCGGTGCGAGCGTGCGGACCGAAGTCGACGGGGCGACCGTGCGGGTGGTGGCCGAGTCGGCCGAGCCGTGGCCCGACGGCGCCACCGCCACGGCGCGCCTCACCGGGCCTGACCTCGCCGGCCGCGACCTCCCTCTGGAGCGGGTGTCGGCGACGCAGTTCGTGGGCGAGGCGCCGGCGAGCGTAGCCGGGACGTACGCCGCCGGCGTGTCCGTCCAGGGCCCGGCCGGACCGGTGCTGTCGGCGACGGCCACGGCCGTGCAGTCCTACTCGGCGGAGTACCGCCCGGGCGCCGCCGATCCCCGAGCCCTTACGGCCGTGTCGTCACTCACGGATGGACGGGGTGCCATCGCGCCCGAGGACGCCTTCGCCTCCGCCGGCCTGCGCGCCGGGCAGGGACGGATCTCGCTGGCGGGTTGGCTCCTGCTCGCCGCCGCCCTGCTGTGGCCGATCGCCGTGGCGCTGAGCCGGCTGGCGTTCCACGGCTCGGCCGTGGCGGCGGTGCGTACCCGAGGACGCCGGCTCGCCGACGTCGTGCGGCGACCGGCACGACGAGGCCGCCGCGGTTCGCCCTCGTCAGGCCCGCCGCCCGGAACGCGGCCCCCGCGCCGCCGGCGCGAGGCTCGGACGCCCGAGCCCGCCGTCCCGCCCCCCACCATCGACCGGCTCCTCCGGCGCAAGCGAGGCGAGCCGGATCCGCCCGACGCCGAGTAAGGCCGTCGCCAGCCCCACGAGGACGAGCAGGCCGCCCCACCACACCCACATCGCCAGCGGCGTGACGGCCACGTGGACGACCGCCTCCTGGCCGTCGGGACCCACGGCCCGCAGCGTCACCGACAGGTCCTCCAGCGGCGTCGAGCGCAGACCGGCCACCGACACGCGCTGCCCGTTCGAGGACACGAGGGCGCGGGGCTCGAGCGTTCCGACGCGGCGACCGTCGCGTGTCAGCGCGATCGTCGCGTTCACCGCGGCACCCGGGCCCTCGCCGTCGATGGCGGCGATCCGCTCGAGGCGGAGTACGTAGCCCCGGACGGTCATGGTCCGGTCCGGTCCGAGCACGCCGTCACGCTGCACGCCCGTCGCCGTGGCCCCCACGGCTACCAGCAGCACGGCGGCGCCGATGTGGGCGACGAGCGCGCCGGGGCTCCGCCGCGCCAGCCGCTCGGCCACGAGGTGGGCGACGACGGCGGCGCCCAGTCCGGCCACGACGACGGCCAGGGGCGTCGGCTCGGGAAGCCACCACCACGCCAGGGCGGCGGCCGGGAGACCGGCCAGGGCGGGCCAGATCCGGCGCCGGACGGTGAGCCCGATCCCGATGAGGATCGCCAGGGCGAACGGCCAGGTGACGGTGGCGAAGTACCGCCCGGTCACGATCAGCCGCTCGCCCGTGACCGCACGCCAGGCCACCGGCAGGGCGGTCCCGATGGCGATCACGGCGACGAGGACGCCGAGGACGCCGGCCGCCCAGGCGCGGGCGGGGCGCGCCCGGGCCGGCGGCGGCTCGCGGCGGATCCGGCGGAGGACGAGCCACCCCACGGCCACGGCGAGCAGAGCGAGTGCCAGGACCCGCCCGACCGTGGCCGCCTCCGCGAACGCGTGCACCGACCCGGCCGCGCCGGAGCGGGTGAGGAAGGCGCCGGCCAGCGCCAACCCGAACGTGGCCACCGCCAGTCCCGCTCGTCTCACGTGCAGGAAAGCCAGACCGCAGAGCCACGGCAGGAGCGCGGCGTTCTCGACCGGGTCCCACGCCCAGTAGCCGCCCCATCCCAGCTCCACGTACGCCCAGTGGGCACCGGCCACCATCGCCCCGCCGAGGAGCACGAGCGACGCCGTCATCCACGCGCGCGCCGCCGGGAGCCAGCCGTCGCCCGGCACCTGGCGGGCCCGGGCGGCGACCGCCAGAGCGAAGGGCACCGCCAGCCCCACCTGGCCGGCGTAGAGCAGGAGCGGGTGGTAGAGCATCGCCGGGTGCCGCAGGACCGGCGTGAGGCCGGCCCCGTCGATCGCGGGAATGGCCAGGCGGGCGAACGGCGGCGTCGCCCACACGAGGAGGCCGGCGAGCACGGCGATCACGGCGGCCAGCACCGCCACCACGCCCGCGGCCAGCGGCGGGAGGCGCCGCTGGCACCACATCGCCGCGGCGACCGCCCACAGACCGAGGATCCACGTCCACACCAGCAACGAGCCCGCCATGCCGGCCCAGAGGGCGGAGAGGCGGTAGGGCCAGGGCGTGTCGCGGCTCGTGTAGTCGGCGACGTAGGCAAGCGACCAGTCGCCCCTGAGCAAGGCCCGGGCGAGGACCGCGACGGCGACAGTGAGCAGGCCGACCGAAACCAACAGGGCCCACCGCCCCCACCGCGCCGCGGCCGGACGGCGAGACAGGGACAGGGCGGCGGCGGCGACCGAGCACGCCAGCGCCCCTTCTACTGCGAGGGGGCCGATGCCAGATGGTACCGACCCGCCCTCCCCCGTTTACTTCGCGGAAGAGGGGTCTGTGGGCCCCAATGGCGCGGAACAAACGGAAGTCACCGTCAGCATCTCGAGCGTCATGGCCGCGAGGTGCGCTTCGACGCGTTCGCGGTGGGACACGGCGGCAGCGCGGAAGCCCATTGAGGCCAGCAGCGACAGGACCCACCAGGCGGCGGTCTCGGCGTCGATGTCGCGCCGGACGCTGCCGTCCTCCTGTCCGCGCCCGATCAAGTCGGTGAGCGTCCGGGCCACGAGACGGTGGGCCCGGCGGCCGGCGTCGGCGACCCGCGGGTCGGTGACCGACATGGCGTCGGCGAAGAGCACCCCGACCGAGCCCCGGGCATGCAACCGCCGCACGTGTCGGGGATCCAGGAACCCGCGGAGCCAAACACCGACCGATGCACTCGCCGCCGCCTGTTCCTGCATGGTCTGGCTGACGGTTGCGGCCGCGTGCCCCAGCGCTGCCGCGAAAACGGCGGCCTTCGACCCGAAGTTCTGGAAGACGACGGGCTCGCTCACCCCGACCCGCCGCGCCACCTCCGCCATCGTGCCGCGCTGGTAACCGGCTTCGGAGAAGACCGCCGTCGCGGCTTCGACGATCGATGCCCTGCGCTCGTCGGCGCTGAGACGGCGCCGGGGGAGCGTCGGTTCCTGCACAAGCCCCATCCTACCGGCTGTTGCCCAACAACTTAGGGACCGCTAAGTTAGACTTAGTCAACACTAAGCAGCCAGGACGGAAGGGACCCAACGAACTGACACGACGCCTCCACGGCCGCCCCGACTCCCGCACGCCCGGCCTCCTCGTCGTGCACGGTCGCAGCTACGACGTATTCGCCTCGGTCTTCTTCGGCGGCCGGCGGCGCCAGGTCTTCACCC
>JBOGIC010000599.1:0-4073 GCA_050744985.1 Acidimicrobiales bacterium | reverse complement strand
GGCGTGGACGCCGGGTGACACGATTGCGGTCGGCCGCGCGCCGGCGGTGATCGGCGAGGTCGTGGTGGCCGAGTCGACGGCCCGCGCCCGTGGTCTCCACGTGGGCGACCGGATCCTGATCGTGTTCCAGCAGGCGACGGCCGAGTTCCTGGTGTCGGGCCTCGGCGCCGGCGAGGAATCGGCGCCGGTGGCGTTCGACCTCGCGACCGCCCAGGCTCTCTACGACCGGACCGGGCGGTACGACGAGATCGCCGTGCGCGCCGAGCCCGGCCTGCCGGCGACGGCCCTGCGGGCCCAGCTCGCCGCCGCCGTCGGCGACCGGTACGAGGTGGTGACCAGTGCCGACGCGTCGGAGCAGGCGAGCCGATCGTGGAGCGGCGCTCTGCGCTTCCTCACGCCCGGCCTGCTCGTGTTCTCGCTCGTGGCCCTGCTGGTCAGCGCGTTCATCATCTTCAACACGTTCTCGATCCTCGTCGGCCAGCGCTCGCGTGAGTTCGGGCTGGCGCGGGTGCTCGGCGCCAGCCGGGCGCAGGTCATGCTCTCGGTCCTGCTCGAAGCGGCGGCGGTGGGCCTCGCCGCCTCGGTGGCCGGTGTCGCCCTCGGCGTCGGGGCGGCGCACGGCCTGCTCGCGCTGCTGCGGGCGGTCGGCTTCTCGCTCCCGTCGGCCTCGGTGGTGTTCAGCCTCTCGACCGTCGTCGTGGGTGTGGCGGCGGGGGTGTTGGTCACCGTCCTGGCGGCGGCCCTGCCGGCGCACCGGGCCACCGCAGTGGCGCCCGTCACCGCCGTCAGCGCGCAGGACGGCGACATCGGGACATCGCCTCGCCGGCGCTGGGCGACCGGGCTGATCGTCATGGGCAGCGGCGCCGGTGCCCTGCTGATCGGGTTGCACGCCGGCGTGCGTCGTCCCCTCCTCACGGTCGGCCTGGGCGCCACCGCGCTGCTCGTCGGCATGGCGCGGCTCGCCCCGCTCGTCGCCCGCCCCGTGGCGCAGGCCCTCGGTGCGCCGGTGAGCCGGCTGTTCGGCCAGCCCGCGTTCCTGGGCCGGGAGAACGCCATGCGCAACCCCCGCCGCACGGCGACGACGGCGGCCGCGCTGATGGTCGGGTTCGGCCTGATCGGGCTCGTGTGCACGCTCGGAGCATCGATGCGGGCTTCGGCCCAGCAGGCGATCGAGACCGAGGTGCGGGCCGATCTGGTCGTCACGCCCGTCGGCCCGTTCGGCGTGTCGCCGATGGTGGCCGAGCGGCTCCGGCAGACGCCGGGCATCGGCACCATCTCGCAGCTGCGGGCCGGCCAGTGGGGGCTCAACGGCCGGGCCGAGAACCTGCTGGCCGTCGACCCCGGCACGGCGTCGGCCATGTACGAGCTGGCACCGGACGACGCGGCGGCACTCGGCCGCCTTGACGACGGCGGCGTGCTGGTCCGCGACAGCGTGGCGGCCGGTCGGGGCTGGAGGACCGGCGACACGGTCCCCATGACCTTCGCCCGCACCGGGACGGTCGGGATGCGGGTGCAGGGCACGTTCTCGACCGTGACGGTCCGTCCCGACTACGTCATCTCGCTGGGCGCCTTCGAGGCGAACTACACCGAGCAGCTCGACGGGCGGGTGGGGATCAAGCTACCGGCGGCCACCTCGGTCGCCGCGGGGAAGGCCCTCGCCGAGGACGCGCTCCGCGACATGCCCGGTGTCGAGGTCCTGGACCGGTCCGAGGTGCTGGCCGGCCAGCGCGAGGAGATCAACCGGTTCCTCGTGCCGATGACCGCGTTGCTCGGACTGTCCGTCGTCATCGGGTTGCTGGGGATCGCCAACACTGTGGCGCTCTCGGTGCGGGAACGGACCGGGGAGCTCGGCCTGCTGCGGGCTCTCGGGATGGAGCGCCGGCAACTGCGCTCGATGATCGCCTTCGAGGTGGCCATCGTCGCCGCCCTCGGAACGGCCCTCGGCCTGGCGCTTTCGCTGTTCCTGTCGTGGGCCCTCACGTCGGCCCTGCGGGACTTCGGCGTGACCGAGATGACCCTGCCGATCGGTCAGTTGCTGCGCTGGGCGGGCGCCGCCGTGCTGGCCGGGGTCGCGGCCGCCGTCATCCCCGCCCGGCGCGCCGCCCGCCTCGACGTCCTCGATGCCGTCCGCCGGTAGAAATCTTTCGGGTTTCCCCCAATTACGATGTCGGGATGGCCCCGCTGGTTGACGCGTTCGGGCGGCCGGCGGACGACCTGCGCGTTTCGCTGACCGACCGGTGCAATCTCCGCTGCACCTACTGCATGCCGGCCGAAGGTCTCCAATGGCTGACGCGGTCCGAGGTGCTCACCGTCGACGAGATCGAGCGCCTCGTGCGCCTGTTCGTGACGCTGGGCGTGATGGCGATCAAGCTCACCGGGGGCGAGCCCACGGTGCGACCCGACCTGGTCGACATCGTGGCACGCCTGCGGGCCGTCGATCCCGCCCTCGACCTGTCGATGACCACCAACGGGCTGCTGCTCGACCGGTTGGCCGCACCCCTGCGCGAGGCGGGGCTCGACCGGCTGAACGTCTCGTGCGACTCGTTGTTGCGGCACCGGTTCGCCGAGATGACGCGGCGTGACGCCCTGGAGCGCGTGCACGCCGGACTGGCCGCGGCCGAGGCGGCCGGGTTCGCGCCGATCAAGCTCAACTGCGTCGTCGTCGGCGGATCGAACGACGACGAGGTCGTCGACTTCGCGCGGCTCGCTCGGTCGACGGGCTACGACGTGCGGTTCATCGAGTACATGCCCCTGGACGCTGACCACGCGTGGGAGCGGGCCAAGGTCGTGCCGTCGCAGATGATCCGGGAGGCGATCGCCGCCGAGTTCCCGCTGGTCGCCCGGAGCCACGGGCCGGAGCCGGCCGCCGGGTACGACTTCGCCGACGGCGCGCCGGGCTCGGTCGGGTTCATCTCGTCGGTCACCGAGCCGTTCTGCGACACGTGCAACCGGTTGCGCATCACCGCCGAGGGCCAGCTCCGGGTGTGCCTGTTCGCCCTCGAGGAGACCGACCTGCGCGGCCCGATGCGGGCGGGTGCCGACGACGGCGACGTGGAGGCGCTCGTGCGCGATGCGGTGTGGCACAAGTGGGCCGGCCACCGTATCAACCACATCGACTTCACGCGCCCGGCCCGCACCATGTCGTCCATCGGCGGCTGACCCCCCCGTCGTTCTTACAAGAACGCATCAGGTCGTGAACAGGCGTGACTTCAGCAGGCCGCTGCGGTGGAGGCGGAAGCGCACCATGGTCCACAGGGTGGCGAGGCCGTAGCGGATGTTGGCCCGCATGGAGGTCGACGACGCCTCGGGGTGGTAGCGGGTCTCGATGGGCACCTCGACGACCCTTTGGTCAAGGGCGACGGCCTGGGCGATGACCTGGCTGTCGAACACGAAGTCGTTCGAGTTGCGCAGGAACGGCACGGTCTCGAGGAAGCGGCGCGAGTACGCGCGGTAGCCGGTGTGCAACTCACTGAACTGGGTGCCGAGCATGCCGTTCTCGATCGCGGTGAGCGCCTTGTTGGAGACGTAGCGGTACATCGGCATCTTGCCGGCGCGTGCCCCGCCGGGGATCAGCATGCGGCTGCCGAGGACGAGGTCGGCCTCGTTCCGCTGGATCGGCGCGATCAGGTCGGGGATGACGGCGGGGTCGTACTGCCCGTCGGGGTGCAGCATGACCACGATCTCCGCGCCCAGGCGGAGGGCTTCCAGGTAGCAAGTCTTCTGGTTGCCTCCGTAACCGACGTTGTGGGGCAGGCCGATCGTGCGGATCGGAAGCCGGGCTGCCACGTCGAGGGTGGCATCCAGGCTGTTGTCGTCAACCAGGAGGACCTCGTCGACGATGTCCCGCGAGATCGCCTCGAAGGTGGCCGTGACCGTGCGCGCCGCGTTGTACGCGGGCATGACCACGAGGACGTGGCATTCGTCGCGCCCCTCGGACGCCTCAGGCTCGAGCACGCAAGCATTCTTACGGTTCTCGGCCCAACCGTCGTACACGGGCCGGCTCAGGTCTCGCCATCGCGAAGGTCGAGCACCTCGCAGCCGGTGTCGGTGACGGCGACGATGTGCTCCCAATA